>NZ_RZPL01001355.1:0-379 GCF_004022805.1 Mesorhizobium sp. M7A.F.Ca.CA.002.04.1.1
GAATTGTAGGTCGCCTGCGCATCGACGAGGTTTTCGCCCGAGACGATGACGCGGTTCTCGATCAGATACGGAACCGGCGGATCGTCCTGCGAATACAGCACCGACGAGCCGGCAGGCGGACGGCCGTTGAGCGCGTCCTGCACCGGCATCGACTGGTCGACCATCTGGAAGGTCAGCTTGGCGGTCTGGCCGAGGATTTCCTTCAGCCTTTGCGGGTCCTGAAGACCCGGCACCTGGACAAGGATACGGTCGTCGCCCTGCCGCTGCACGATGGGTTCGGTCGTGCCGAGTTCGTTGACGCGGCGTTCGACCACCTCGATCGACTGCGTCAGCGCGGTCGACGTGCGGTATTTGATGCCGGCATCGGTGACGTTGAACT
>NZ_RZPL01001356.1:0-303 GCF_004022805.1 Mesorhizobium sp. M7A.F.Ca.CA.002.04.1.1
GAACTCGCCCTTGTAGTCGGCACACCAAAGATCGTTAGGGCGACAGCCGTTTGAAAGTGGTGTCCCCGTCGCCCTGTTGCGCCTGCGCTTGCGGCGCTCGACCATGCCGTGGCGGTCGAGCACGGCATGCACCGTCGAGATCGCGGGCCGGTGCACATCCGGATACAGCCGGGCCAGCCGCTCGCGTATCTTCGGCGCACCCCATGTCGGCTTGTCTTGCTTGAGGCGCACAATCAGCTTCTCGATTTGAAACGGAAGCTGATTGGCGTGGCGATAGGGCCGCCGCGATCGGTCCGTCAGCCC
>NZ_RZPL01001357.1:0-204 GCF_004022805.1 Mesorhizobium sp. M7A.F.Ca.CA.002.04.1.1
CGCCGGGCAGTATTTCAAGCTTCCGTTGCGGTTTTGCGACTGCGGCGCATCAGCGCGGCGGTTTGTCGGCGCGGCTTGCCTGTCAACGAGAGGAGAGCGGCTTCTTCACGACCTTGAGCAAAGCGCGCTGGATGATCTCGTTGCCGGCGACGACCGAACCGTTGTCGAGCATGTCCTGGCCGCCATCCATGTCGGAGACGAAGC
>NZ_RZPL01000135.1:0-10018 GCF_004022805.1 Mesorhizobium sp. M7A.F.Ca.CA.002.04.1.1
ATCATGAACACCGCAGCCAGCGCAATCTCGCGCGCCGTGGCGATGCGGCCGCCAGGATGTAGCGCCATGGTGTTGGCGCGTGCTGTGGCCGGATCGGCAAAGCTGTTCCAGTAGTCAATCGCCTTCTGGGTTTCGACATAGCCGGGCGCCAGCGCGTTCACGCGCACCCCTTGCGCCGCATATTCGAGCGCCAGCGATTTGGTCAGGCCGAGCAGCGCGTGCTTGGCGACCGGATAGGGAAAGGTGTGTGGGATGATGGTGAAGCTGTGCGTCGAGGCGATGTTGAGGATGGCGCCGCCGCCGCTCGCGATCATGCCCGGCAACACCGCCTTGCTGCAATTCCAAGCGCCCTTGACGTTGACGTCGAAGTTGCGGTTCCATTCCTCCTCGGTCGCCTCGAGCGGCGTCGAGAACACATTGATCCCGGCATTGTTGATCAGCGCGTTTATGGGGCCGATCTCGGCGGCCGCTTGGCTGACGGCAGCGGCAATTGCGGCACCGTCGCTGATGTCGGCTGCCGCATGCCCGACATGGCCGCGCGGCACGGCGAGGCCCGCGACGGTCTTGTCCAGCAGTGCGCCGTCGCGGTCGACCAGGAACAGTCTTGCGCCTTCGGCAAGGCAGGCCTCGGCGATCGCCAGCCCGATGCCTTGCGCGGCGCCGGTCAGGAAGATGCGTTTGCCGGAAAGGCGCTCAGCCATGGTTGTCGCTCCAGTCGAAGACGGTCATTGCGAATCTTGCTCTGAGAACCTCGCCGGGGGAAAGTACCTTGATCCCCATTGGGTCGGCATCGAAATGCTTCAACGCATTTGGGGTATGGCTCATCGGCTCCAGGCAGAAGAAGCTTCGGTCCGTGTCCGGCGCAAAGAGCATGTAGCGGTCGAGCTCCGCGTCCGCCTCGATGTCGATCCCCAGACAGTGCTCCGGCCAGATGATGCGCGCGATGCCGCTCCACCCTTCGAAGCCATTGTTCAGCCAACGGTCGGGCAAATGGCGCGGCGTTGAGAAATCGACATCGGCGGCAATGGCGCTCCTGGACGCTGGAAGGTGCCCGTCGCGCTCTGTCCACCAGGTTTCGGCCGGCGCAAACAAGGTCGTCCGCGGCGTGCGCGGAAAGAATGGATGGAAACCGAGGCCGAATGGCAGTGGAATGACGCCGGTATTTTCGACGGCAAGCCGGAGTTCCAGCCGCGCGCCGGCGAGCCGGAACGACTGTCGCGCATGGTAGACATAGGGCGAGTCGACGCCGCGCGGATGATCGAAGGCCAAATGGAGGCGGTCGACGCGATGCTCCTCGACCTTCCAGTTCGCCTGCCAGCCGTCACCGTGAATATAGAAAGGATCAGTCGTGTTGGGCGCCAGCGTGAAGTTTTGACCGCCGCAGGAAAACGCATTGCCCTCGACGCGATTGCCGATCGGCACCATCGGAAAGCAAGCGCAGTGCACAACGTCGAACTCGGCCTCGCCTTGGTAGGGACGCAGGAATGGCACCCCGTCGGCCGTATGGCCGTTGACGATTGCGCTGCCAGAGGGGCTGATCTCGACGCACAGCCGATTGCTTTCCAGTAGTATTCCAGCCGACATGCCCTGCCCCGAGTCAACGCCGGCCCAAAGCCGACGAGCGCAGATTGTCGAGCAGCACGGCCAGCAGCAAAATAACGCCGCGCACGATGTACTGGTAAAAGGCCGGGATGTTGAGCAGGTTCATGGCGTTCTCGGCGATGCCCATGATCAGCACGCCGACGATGACGCCCGACATGGTGGCGCGGCCGCCGGCAAGCGAGACGCCGCCGAGCACGCAGGCCGAGATGACCGAGAGTTCCAGTCCGACCGCCGCGTTGGGCTGGCCCGAGGTGATGCGCGACGCCAGCAGGATGCCGGCGATGCCGCAGACGACGCCTTGCAGCGCAAAAATCCAGATGCGCGTCCGGTCGACATTGACGCCGGCAAGGCGCGAAGCCTCCGGATTGCCGCCGATGGCCAATGTGTTCTTGCCGAAGACGGTGCGGTTGAGGACGAAGCCGAAGATGAAAAACAGGATGGCGAGCACCCAGACCGGCGTCGGAATGCCGAGCAGTTTGGACAGCGCGAGCTGGTAGAAATCCGGGCTGTTGATGCCGACGGCGCGGCCGTCGGACGCAATCAGCGCAAACCCGCGCACGATCTGCATGGTGGCCAGCGTCGTGATCAGCGCGTTGATGCGGAATTTGGCGATGACGACGCCATTGATGAAGCCGACGAAGGCGCCGCTGGCAATTGCCGCCAAGAGGCCAAGCAGGATCGAGCCGGTGTAATTCGACGCCATCACAGCGACCATGCCGGCAAAGGCGACGATGGAGCCGACCGACAGGTCGAAGTCGCGTGCGGCAAGGCAGAACATCATGGTGCAGGCGACGATACCGACGGTGACCACCGACTGCAGCAGGCCGAGCATATTGCGGTCGGTGAGGAAATTCGGCACCAGAGCCGAGACCAGCGCGAAGGCGACGACAAAGATGACGACGAGGCCCTGTTCGCCGAGCAGGATTTTTTTCAACTGGTCGGTCATGCCAAAAGTCCTCAAGATGCGATCGCGTCGGGGGTTTTCTGATCGGGGAGAGCGGCGGCCAGGATCGCCCTTTCGGCGAACTGGTCGCGGGTGAGCTCGGCGCTGACGCGGCCGCCGCACATCACCAGAATGCGATCGCAGATGCCCATCACCTCCGGCAGTTCGGACGAGACGACAACGATCGCCATGCCGTCCTGCGCAAGCTGGTAGAGCAGTTCATAGATTTCCGATTTGGCACCGACGTCGATGCCGCGCGTCGGCTCGTCGACAATGAGAACCCGCACCCCTTGTTCGGACAGCCAGCGGCCAAGAATGACCTTCTGCTGGTTGCCGCCGGAGAGGTTGATGATGTCCTGCTTGCGCGACGGCGTGCGCACCTTGAGCTTCTTGATGAAGGTTTCGGCGGTGGCGATCTCGCTGGCGCGGTTCAACACGCCGAAGCGCGTGTGATGGCGCCGCGACGAGATGTTGATGTTCTCCTCGACCGAGCGGCCCTGGATGATGCCGTCATGCTTGCGATCCTCCGAACACAGCACGATGCCGGCCCGGATCGTACCACGCGGATCGGTGGCAGGGACCAGCTTGCCATCGACGGTGATGGTGCCGCCCGAGCGCGGATCGGCGCCATAGACCAGACGCATCAGTTCCGAGCGCCCGGCGCCGATCAGGCCGAAGAAGCCGACGATCTCGCCTGCCCTCGCCTCGAAACTGGCCGGCGTCTTCAGTTTGGGGCCGCTGAGAGCGTCGACCTTCAGGCGGACATCGCCCGTTTTTCGTGCGCGAAAACCCCAGATATCCGAAATCTCGCGGCCGACCATTTCGGCGACGACCTGGTCGCGGGTGACGCCTTTCAGCGACGCATGGTGCGCCGCCAGCTTGCCGTCGCGCAGCACGGTCAGGCTGTCGCAGAGCCGGAACACTTCGTCGAGCCTGTGCGAGACGTAGATGATGACCTTGCCCTCGCCGCGCAGGCGGTCGATCAGGGCAAACAGGATTTCGCTTTCGCGCGAGGACAGCGACGAGGTCGGTTCGTCCAGCGCGATAACGCGTGCGTCGAGCATGATCGCCTTGGCGATCTCGACCATCTGGCGTTCGCCGATGGACAGCGTCTTGACCTTGCGGCGCATGTCGATGTCGATGCCGGCCGATTTCAGCTTGGCGCCGACGTCGTCCAGCATCCGGCGGCCGGCGATGATGCCGGCGTTGGCAGGGAAACGACCGAGGCTGAGATTTTCGGCAACGGTGAGTTCAGGAACCAGCTGCAGTTCCTGATGAATGACGATGACGCCATTGTCGAAGGCATCCCGGGTCGACGTATAGGCCTGAACCCTGCCGTCGATGCGGATCTCGCCCTGATCGGCATGCTGGTCGCCGGACAGTATCTTGATCAGGGTGGATTTGCCGGCGCCGTTCTCGCCCATCAGCCCATGCACGGCGCCTTTGTCGACGCCGAACGAGACGTCCGACAGCGCTTTGACGCCCGGATAGGTCTTGGTGATGTGCGAGAAGTCGAGAAAGGACACGGGCAGCGATCCTCTTGTGGAATGGCAAACAGGCGGCGGGATGAGCCGCCGCCTGTTTGTACAGGGAGGATTATTCGATGCCGAGGCCCTGGCGGACCTTCTGGTAGTCGTCGCGCTTGGCGAGTGCACCGGAAGTCAGGATCAGCTTCTCCGGCTCCTTGTTGCTGGCAACCCAGTCATACATGTTGAGCGCCGTTTCGTAGCCATGACGCTTCGGCGAGATGATCACGGTGCCGACGAAGCCGGTGGCCGTCGGCTTCTTGAACTCGTTGATCGCCGAATCCGCGCCGCCAATGCCAACGCCGATCACGCTATCAGCGGGGATGCCGACGCTTTCGGAGGCACGCACCGCACCCAGCACCGCTTCGTCGTTGAGGCCGAAAGAAACCCACTTCTTGATCTCGGCATGGGCGTTGAGCACGACGGTCGCCGCATTGAGGGCAGCTTCCGTATCGGTCTTGGCCTGAGGGGCGTCAAAAATGTTCTCGGCCTTGAAGCCGTTTGCCTTGAGCACCGAGATGGCGCCTTCGACGCGGTCGACGGCGGTCGGCAGTTGGTCATAGGAGACGCGGATGGCGCCGACCTCGTCGGCCTTCCAGCCGCGCGCCTTCATCTCGTCGACGATCGCCTGGCCGACCGCCTCGCCGATCTTGGTTGCCGAGATGCCCATATGCGGCACGTCTTCCAGCGCCTTGCCGTCGGCGCCGACCAGGCGGTCATCGACAGTCATCAGCTTGAGATTGTTGGCGGCGGCCTTGGCGACGATGCCGGGGCCGAGCTTCACGTCGGGCGTGCAGACGATGAAACCCTGCGCGCCCTGGGCGCCGAGATTGTCGATGGCCGACATCAGCTTCTCACCGTCTTCGGCGCCGATCTTGACCAGGGTAAAGCCCTTTTCCTTGGCGGCCTGATCAGCAAACTTCCATTCGTCCTGGAACCACGGCTCCTCGGGCTGTTTGACGATGAAGCCGATCTTGGTGTCCTGAGCATATGCAGCGATGGTCGTGACGGACAGCACGGCAAGCGCGCCCGCGACGAGCGCGGTCTTCAAAAGTCGCATGATTACCTCCCAGCGATAGACCGGGCGCTCAGCCCGGATGCCGGAGTCTCTAATCGCTTTTATCATACTCGTCAATTGATCTGGTATGATAATTAATGTACATGCTCTGACCAGCGATCGCTGGCGCAATTGATCCGCATCCGTTAAGGCCGGACCGGTTGTGCGAAACCAGCGGTTCGCCGCCTTGGAGGAGGGCTGAGGTGACCGGGACTTTGAAGAAACCGCAAGGCGACACAGCCACTCGCCGCCCGCGCGTTATGCCCGACGTGACCAAGGCGATTGCCTCGGACATCTTTTCCGGGCGCTATCCGGCCGGCTCCTCACTGCCGACCGAAAACGAGCTCGGCGTCGAATACAGCGTCAGCCGCACCGTCATCCGTGAGGCCCTGAAAGTGTTGGCGGCAAAAGGGCTGGTGCTGTCGCGGCCACGCGTCGGCACGATCGTCTGCAACGAGGACGACTGGAACATCATCGACCCGCAGGTGCTGGCCTGGCACGCGCCGCATGCACTGGACGACAAGCTCTTCGACGCCATTCTTGAGACTCGCCGGGCCATCGAGCCGCTGGTTGCCGAACTCGCCGCCACGCGCGCGACGCTGCAGGAAATCGCCGATCTCGAAGCCACCTGGCGCGGCATGGCCGGCGCCGGCGAGGATCTCGCCGCCTTCTCGCGCAGTGACATCGCTTTCCACCAGATCGTCTATGCCGCGAGCCATAACCCGATCTTTCGCCAGATCGGCAATCTCATCGACACCGGGCTGAAATTCTCGCTGGAGGCGACGGCGGTGATTTCGCTCGACCGGCGCATGGAGGCCGTGGCGGCGCACCGCGAGGTGGTCGAGGCGCTGCGTATGCGCAATGCCGATGCCGCGCGTGGCGCGGCAAACAAGATCCTCGACCTCGCGGCGCGCGACCTCGTCAGCGCCAAGAAACTCAAGAGCAACTGAGACTGCGCATGAAAATCATCTCGCTCACCACCTACATCGTTCCGCCGCGCTGGCTGTTCCTGAAGATCGAAACCGATGCCGGCGTCACCGGCTGGGGCGAGCCGGTGGTCGAAGGCCGGGCGCTGACCGTCGAGGCGGCGGTCAAGGAGCTTGGCGATTATCTCATCGGCAAGGATCCGCGCCTGATCGAGGACCACTGGACGGTGATGCACCGCGGCGGTTTCTACCGCGGCGGCCCGATCCTGATGAGCGCCATTGCCGGCATCGACCAGGCACTGTGGGACATCAAGGGCAAGGCGCTCGGCGTGCCCGTGCACGAACTGCTCGGCGGCAAGCTGCGCGACTCGATCAAGGTCTATTCCTGGATCGGCGGCGACCGCCCGGCGGAGGTCGCGGCCGGCGCCAGGGAAATGGTTGCGCGCGGTTTCCTGGCGCTCAAGATGAACGGTACCGAAGAACTGCAGATCGTCGACAGCCATGACAAGATCGACGCCGCTGTCGAACGCGTCGCCATGGTGCGCGAGGCCGTCGGGCCCAACATCGGCATCGCTGTCGATTTTCATGGCCGCGTGCACCGGCCGATGGCGCGTGCGCTCGTCAAGGAACTCGAACCCTATAGGCTGATGTTCATCGAGGAGCCGGTGCTCAGCGAAAACCGCGAGGCGCTGAAGGAGATCGCCGCGCTTGGCTCGACACCGATCGCGCTCGGAGAGCGGCTCTATAGCCGCTGGGACTTCAAGTCCGTGTTCGAGGAAGGCGTCGTCGACATCATCCAGCCCGACCTGTCGCATGCCGGCGGCATCACAGAATGCCGCAAGATCGCGGCGATGGCGGAAGCCTATGATGTCGCGGTCGCGCCGCATTGCCCGCTCGGGCCGATCGCGCTTGCCGCGTGCCTGCAGCTCGACGCGGTCAGCTACAACTGCTTCATCCAGGAGCAGAGCCTCGGCATCCACTACAACGCCGCCAACGACCTGCTCGACTATGCCGCCAACAAGGATGTCTTCCGCTACGAGGATGGTTATGTCGCCATTCCCGACGGCCCGGGCCTGGGTGTCGAGATCGACGAGGATTATGTCAAGGAACGCGCCAGGGAAGGCCACCGCTGGCGCAACCCGATCTGGCGCCACAAGGACGGTTCCTTCGCCGAGTGGTGATCCGGGCTGGCTTTCAGACTTCAAGCACTCCAGGAATAATGAAGACTTTGTCCGGCGAGCAGTTGCTCTCGAGAAATGGCTCGTTCGTTCGGTTTGATCGAGGGGCTTTCAGCGGCGTTGTCAAATTGACCATCAAACGCAGATGACCGCAGTGCGGCACATTCATCGGCTGCGAATTGCAGAGGGACTGTTTGGTGGAGCCAATCGGGATCGAACCGACGACCTCTTGAATGCCATTCAAGCGCTCTCCCAACTGAGCTATGGCCCCACTTCCGGCAGTCAACCGGCGCCGTTTCCGGCGAAGAGATCCGGCGCGGGTTGGAGACCGCGCCGTTAGTGCAGGCGGCTTCTAACCCCGCCTTTCTCAGATATCAAGCCTTCGAGAGCCGCTTTTTCTTCACAGACCACGAAAGCCCGCAAACGCCCGCTTTCAAGGCCGATCAGACCTCGTCGTCGTCGTCGCCAACGCCGATCATGTCGGCAACGTCGTCATCTTCTTCCTCTTCGTCGGCGAGGAAGGTGTCGTCCTCGTCGTCGCCGAGATCGACGTCGTCCTCATCGTCGCCAAGATCCGGCAGGTCGTCGCCCTTGACGTCCTCGTCGGCCTCTTCGAGCGAGACGACCTCAACGCCTTCTTCTTCCTCGGCGTCCACTTCCTTCTCGGCCACTTCCTCTTCCTCCTCGAGAGCGGCAATCTTGCCTTCCTCGAAATAGGAACGCGGATAGGTCTTGCCGGTGTAGGGCGAGACGATCGGGTCCTTGTTCAGGTCGTAGAATTTTCGGCCCGTCTCCGGGTCGATACGTTTTGTGCCAAGTTCGGTTTTTGCCACGGCAAGCCTCGTCAATAAAAGAGTGGTCCCCTTAACCACAGTTTGCAGCGCTGTCAAAGCGAAAAGCCGGCGTCACAAAACCATGCATTGAAAGGCCTCGCGTGAAGTGACGACCATGGGGATGACCATTTCGGCCCACCGTGGTACGAGACCGCCGCAACAAATGAAAAGCGCCGGCCCGCCGGCATTCCGTCCAGGGAAATTCCATGTCTCACGCCGCCGCCCCCAAGCCGGCCACCGCCCGCCAATCCCCAGCCCTTTCCGGCATCGCGCGCGTGCCGGGCGACAAGTCGATCTCGCACCGTTCCTTCATGTTCGGCGGCCTCGCCTCCGGCGAGACCCGCATCACTGGCCTGCTCGAAGGCGAGGACGTGATGCGCACGGGTGCCGCCATGAAGGCAATGGGCGCGCATATCGAGAAGAACGGCGACGAGTGGGTGATCCGCGGCACCGGCAACGGCGCGCTGCTGCAGCCGGAAGGCCCGCTCGATTTCGGCAATGCCGGCACCGGCTCGCGGCTGACCATGGGCCTTGTCGGCACCTATGACATGGAGACGACCTTCATCGGCGATGCCTCGCTGTCGGGCCGGCCGATGGGCCGTGTGCTGGAACCCTTGCGCCAGATGGGCGTGCAGGTGCTGAAGGCGACGCCGGGCGACCGCATGCCGATCACACTGCATGGACCCAAGCATGCCGCACCGATCACCTATCGCGTGCCGATGGCCTCGGCGCAGGTGAAGTCCGCAGTGCTGCTCGCCGGCCTCAACACGCCCGGCATCACCACGGTGATCGAGCCGGTGATGACACGCGACCACACCGAAAAGATGCTGAAGGGGTTTGGCGCCAATCTGTCGGTCGAAACCGACGAGCGTGGCGTGCGCCACATCTTCATCGAAGGCCAGGGCAAGCTGACCGGCCAGACCATCGCCGTGCCGGGCGACCCGTCCTCGGCCGGCTTCCCGCTGGTGGCCGCCCTGATCGTGCCGGGTTCGGACATCACGATCGAAAACGTACTGATGAACCCGACCCGCACCGGCCTGCTTTTGACGCTGCAGGAGATGGGCGGCAACATCGACATCCTCAACCCACGCAATGCCGGCGGCGAGGATGTCGCCGACCTGCGGGTACGTTACTCCGAGCTCAAGGGCGTCATCGTGCCGCCCGAGCGGGCGCCGTCGATGATCGACGAGTATCCGGTGCTGGCGGTCGCTGCGAGCTTCGCCGAGGGCGAAACGCTGATGCAGGGGCTGGAGGAGTTGCGGGTGAAGGAATCCGACCGGCTGTCGGCCGTCGCCAACGGGCTGACGCTCAACGGCGTCGACTGCACCGAGGGCGAAGCTTCGCTTGCCGTGCGCGGCAAACCGGGCGGCAAGGGCCTTGGCGGCCATCCCAACGGCAAGGACACCACCGTGCAGACCCACCTCGACCACCGCATCGCCATGAGCTTTCTGGTCATGGGGCTGGCGACGGAAAAGCCGGTGACCATTGACGACGCCGCCATGATCGCGACCAGCTTTCCGGAGTTCATGGGGCTGATGACGGCGCTGGGCGCGGAGATCGGGTGACGGTCGTGGCAACCAATAGCCTTGGTACGTTGGCAGGCCAGCGCCCAACCCTTTCGGCGGTCTGCCAATGACACACGTCTTCACCATCGCCATCGACGGCCCCGCCGGCGCCGGCAAGGGCACCCTCGCCCGCCGGCTGGCCGACCACTACCGCCTCAACCTGCTCGACACCGGCCTCACCTACCGTGCCGTGGCCTATGCGCTCATCCAGCACGCGCTGCCGCTCGACAATGTCTCGGCGGCTGAAACCGCTGCCCGCCAGGTCGATCTGGCAAAGCTCGACCGGACGGTCTTGTCGGCGCATGCGGTCGGCGAGGCGGCCTCCAAGGTCGCGGTGTACCCGCGTGCGGCGCATCCTCGTCGAAAAGCAGCGCGACTTCGCCAAGAC
>NZ_RZPL01000136.1:0-10012 GCF_004022805.1 Mesorhizobium sp. M7A.F.Ca.CA.002.04.1.1
AGCACCTCATCCGACAGGTTGAAGGTGTGCTTGAGGATCGCCAGCCCCGCCATCAGCCGGGTCGGCAGCGGCGGCATGCCGGGGCCGTCCGAATAGACGGCGCCGAAACGCTCCTCCAGCACCGGCCAGTCGATCGCCTGCGCCAGCCGCACCAGCTCGTGCTTCATGTTGATGATTTGGTCGAGCCGGGAGCGGAACAGGTCCTGCTCTCCCGTCTCGCGCTTCTCGCGTGGCCTGGACATTCGCTGTCCCCTCGATTCGCCGCCGCCGAACCGAGTGAATCACGCTCCGCGCCACAAGGGAATCGCAAAACCGAATTGCAGGAAAACAGCGTCCAAATACCGCTAATCCTGCAATTCCAAAGCCGCTATCCGCCTCAATCAACAGGCCAGATCAATGGCTTGCGGATAGTTCACGGCCGACTCACTATTTCTATGCTGAACAGTCTCGCCTGAGTATATGTTTTAGCTAGTCGCTAATTAGACGGAATTCTGCCAGTCTGCATTCCCCCCTGATCTGATGTAGAGCAGCTTCCAAGTGGGAATTAGCCCCCCATCGACCGGATCGGGCGACACGAACATGCGCTGAAGGCTTGGCGGAACGGCTACTGGGACCATGATGCTACTCGAATGCAAGATAGTGTCAGAACGTCCCGGGAAGGCTGCAGGCAGGGGATGTCAGGTCAATCAGCCTATAGATATGATACCGCCCATTCGCTGAGACTTCACGATGGGCATAGGAGGTGGGAATTCTTGCCTTGAGATGGACGCGGCTGTCGGAGCAGGCGAGCACGGCAGCAGCGATGGCCTGAACCTTCGGGCCGCTGACAAAAACGTTCACCACCGCACGCGAGCCGAACCCGTCGAGATACGTCTCGAAAGCATCGAGGTGGGCCATCAGCCCGAAAGCCTGGATGTCGCGAACTTCGCCATCTTCGAGCCGGTGGGTTTCACGTACCTTGGCCACCTGTTGATCGAGCAAAGCATCGATATGCGCATTCTTGTCGCTTCTTGGGACGAGGAGCGAGATCCGTTCCGGACTGACGATATCGATCAATCCGTAGAATACGTCGGCATCTCCTCCGATCCCCACGAGCAGGACTTTCTCTTCGCCCATTCCTCCGCTGCCTTGAAGATGAGGGACGGTGACGTATCGGTCCAAGCCGCTGGAAAAATCCTCTTTGCCGATCGCGTTCCCGTAGATACCTTCGGCGTACCCGAATTCGAGAGACTGAATCGACATTTTCTTGAATGCCACCGCAATCAGCCATTGGATGTAGATTCGCGGCATCGTCGAGCACTCGACGAAAACCTTCCGCAGGCTTCCTTCGTATGAGCCACATGAAGCGGCCATCTGAGTGAGCAGGTGATCGAGGAGATTGATGTTCTTCTGATACTCGATGGAAGGCTCGAGGGTGATCACAGTCACTTCGACGCCCCATCGGGTACCCATAGCGATGAGCTTTCGCCGGTTTTCTTCGACGGCTGGGACGTTCGCTTCCTTCAGAGCAAAGTCCAGAACCACGATCTTGCCGACCTTCAGGTCAAGATGGTTTTCGAACGCGGCGAAACGCGTTTCCCATCCAAGCGCGACGATCGCGATATCTGCCTCCATCGTTTCGCAGGTACCTGCATCTCTCGCCTTCTCGGTGACGGCCAGATGGCCGAAGACTCGATACTCGACAGTTGAAGCGGTCATTCGAGATCGCTCTCGAAAAGCGAGTGCTGGAATTCGGTCTTGAGTGCGGGCCGCGCGACGAGCTCCTTAAACACCGAGTCGGCCCAGTCTTCTGGGAGCCGATGCCTGGTAAAAAGCAGGTCGACCATCCGCGCCGCAGGGATTGTGTTGATTTCGTACGGGCCGCGATAGGAGAACCCGAAGTAAGGTGCAAATCGCCGATGCAATCTGATCATCATCTCCTTCGATGCGGGGTCGGCGCGGTCCACCTCAAAGTTGCCGGCGGCGGAGACCTCCCGGATAAACCCATCCCTTTCCGCCCGACGCAGGACCTCGTCCAGTTTTCCGCTGGGTTGCTCCAGTCGGTTCACCAGCGAGCGCATTTCCTTTAGATCAACCCTGAAAATGCCTCTCTCTGTCGTTCCTAGAGCATTTTCTTCGGCAAACTCTGTCTGGAGGCGAGCGGTCAGGTAACCCAACGCCCGCACCATGCGCACGCTCTCTTCTTCGTACGGATGTGAAAGCGCCTGAAGTCCATCAAGCTTCCGTTGAGAGGCGGCGTTCACAGCCTGTCTCTGCTGTTCGAGATGAATCTGTAAATCCGAGTTGATGAATTCCACCAGTTTTCGTGGATCACTGGAACTCGGAACACTGCGGCGGAAGATCTCTCCCATTATATCAAGGAAATCGCGTATACAGACGTCGCTCAATGATGTGATGATCTGGTGCCCTACGTACGGGTAGTCATGCAGACGCAGCATCTGGCACGCTTTCAGAAAAGCCCATCCCTGTTTCCGGGCGATCGACCTCTTCAGATTTGAAGCATCCGCCTTGCTCATGGGCCGGCGCTTAATTTCCGGGTTCATGAGCGCGAGCGCCAGCCCTTCGGCATAAGGGCGCGCTTTTCGATCAAGAAGGAATTGCTGCTGATCCGCCGTCCTCAAATTCACGGAGAGGAATTCACGTGCTGCATCAGCAAGTGCCACAAGCTCTTCTCTGCCCTCGGAATGACCCGATATGATAACCCGCTCGATGATGTCATTGACGGAAAGCCGCCCCAGCCGGTTTTTGAGCGAAAACGCGCTGAGCGCATCGTTGCGCTCGAGATCACTCCGCAGATGGTCAGGAAGCGCATAGTACAGCCGAAGCGACGACACGTTCTCGCACAGCGTGGCGAACTCCCTCGGATCGACTGAATCAAGATTCTCGACGTCCCGGTCAGCATTCGAGAGCGACTGGCCGGGTATGATCGTCCGGATCGTGTCGTAGAGGCCGCCGATGTAGGCGAGGACCCATTTCACGTTGCCGCGCGTCTTTCTCACCAAGGTGTTCAGGAACTGCTGTTGGAGCGGTGTCAGTGCTTCACAGTCGTCAATCAGTATCTTGAAGAAGGGCGCCCTGTCACCGGCGAAAGATGGGCCATTTAAAAGTGGAGTGATCGCGGTCGCGACCTTGTTAATGATCGCGCCAGGGTCTGTTGCTCTGAAGCCGGTCGCTCCGGCATCGGCGGCAAAGAAGAACGCGTTGAAGCATTCGTCGACGTACCGGGTTATCCCACCCCGCAGCTCATCGATGCTGAAGAAGTCGAGACGGGCAGGTTGGGGTATGAAGTGCAGCACTTCGCGATGCAGTGCCAGGGCGACGTCCCTATCTTCGGAGGCCCGGTATTTCAAGTGGCCGTCGCGTCTGAGCTGGCCGATGCTCTCGAGCAGGCGTTCGACTATCTTCAGCTCCAGATAGTGAGAGAAGATTACGAATTGCCGCGGGATCACGGCGGCCGTGTCGAAGCGTATCCGCTCCGGAATGAGGTTCAGAACGGCGTTGTCGATTAGGGGCGAGAATGTCTCATTGAGCTGGAAGAAGACGCCATACCAAGCGAGCTTGCCGACTTGGTCCGAGAGACTTTTGTCTTCAAGAATATGGACTGTGGAAAGCGAGCGAAGAATGCTGGTCTTGCCGCTGCCTCTCGTCCCTGCGACGAAGACCGGCTTGGCGGCGGCAGAAATCAACGCCGACTTCTGACTGAACCACAGTATCGGGCGGCTTTCGTACTCGATCCTGTTGGGGCCGAACGGATTCTCCATCGCTATTCGTCCCTTACCTTAATGCGCCAAGCCGAGTTTGCCTTGGTGAGGCCGTCTATCTCGATGAAGCGCGCCGCTTGGAGCATCAGAAGAGAGTCTTCCAGATCTAGCCCGAGCTCGGCGGAGGCAGCAATCTCAGTGATCTCGTCCCAGAAGAGTAACCCATTCCCGCGCCTGGTGGCATGGTCGCGCAGTCGGCGCAGCAGGTCAAACGTGTCGTTGTTCAGAAAGGCCTTGCCGTTGGACATGGTCGAAATAAAGCAATGTTCGCCTTCCATGACCGTCCCGTCGGCGACATTGGTGCGGTAGGGTATAAGTCGGATGCCGACGAGCTCTCCCTGATCGGTCGTGAAGAAGACGAGCTCATTGAAACCTGACTGTATCTCTGGTGCTGAGATGCAGATCAATTTGCCGTCCGGAAACCTTGGATCGTTGACGATCTCGACCGGATCAGCATGTATGTGTCCATGCAGGTAGACGATAGGCTTGTTGCCCTGCAGCAGCTGAGTTCTGACAAATCCGCTGTTGAGCATCTCCGCGTATGGCGTAATGCGCGGAGTCTTTTGTGGCAGCAGATTGTGATGGCCGATTATGATGCCGTAACGCATGTCGGGCTGCTGGAGCAATTCCTGTAGGCCTGCAAGCATCTCACGCGAGATGTATGGCGTGTCCATCTGACCGTAATACTCGTCGTCGGACGCCTCCTTGTCTGGATCGCTGGGAGGTGTCGCGGGCGAATGTCCCGAGATGTCCGGCGAGCCGAGATCTAGAGGCTCTGTAGAAGGACTGAGTGCCTCGAGACGATCACGAAGGAACGCGGGAAGGTTTTGAAGCTCCCAACTGCCTATCGCTGTGTTGACGAGGATGAAGTTTGCGCCTGCGGATCCTGTCGGAAGTCTGAAGTGCACGGGTTGGTCCACGGGAACGGTCTGCCAACCCAAGCGGGCGGCTAAACTCGCCATTTCGCTGAATTTCTCAGTCGGTCCAAGTTCGCGCGCGTCATCACGGTTCACATCGTGATTTCCCGGTACGAATATCAACGGAAGCGCCTTTGAACTGCGTCCCTGTGCGCGGCAGAGCAACGTGAAATGCTGGAATGCCGAAGCAATGAAGGTCTTGTCGCCACGGCTCGTGAAATCCCCCATGAAGGCGATCGAATCCAAGGGCTTCGAAGTCGTCAGCCGCCGAAGTTTCGTCAAGACGGCACGCAGCGAAGACGCGCGTAGCTTCTGCGTTATTTTCGGAGCGAACTTGCTATCCTTGGCATCGATGTTGCTAGAGGAAGGATGCCAGTCCGGATAGTGAATATCGCCTACTTGAAGGATTCGCACCCGCCGCATAACTCGCCCCCCTGCCGAGAGCCATAGACTAATCCGTTCGCTTTTGCCAAGCGCGAACGATCATCCGCAGTGTCCTTAACGAGGTAGCCTGCACTTTTCGAGAATTGCCACGGCGGCTATTTTTCGGCTGTGAAGCACACGAGACCCGTGACGTGAGACCCAGTTGCTCAATGCCCAGTTGCTCAATGAGCTTTCTTACGAATAAGGGAGAATTTCCGCGGCCGGACTATCTCTGAGCGAGCGTGCATGACTGCCAACGGAAGGTCTTGCACGCACCCTTGCGATCTTGAGCAATGGTCGCCATGACTTTCTTCTTGCAGGCTTTTGAGTGGCCCAGCCTGCGATCACCAGACCCCACCGATTCTAAAGAGCGTGGCAGATGGGATAGTCGAGGTTGCCCGTGCACAGTCACGCTCAGGGCTTGCGCCGCCCAGAGGACACGCTGAAAAGGCAGATTGGGGCGCAAGCACGCCATTCACGAGAGGTTCGACATGAAGACCATGCAAGAAAAAGACATTCCGGCATTCGTACAAGCAGTTGTGGACGCCGGCTGCAAAATTTGCGCGATTGGCAACTTGGGATACGTCTTTGGCGATGCTGATTTCACGCCAGCGCAACGGAGGGCCGTCGAGCCACAGCTGCGTAGGATTGCTGAAATCTACGGCGAACGCGATCATCTCATGAACGAGATAGCTGTATATCTGCGGTCGATCGGACGCCATGTCGAGGTTGAGCCGAAGACAGGTATTTCCTGATGGCCGTGATCGCGAGAAGCCGTCTTCCAACCTCTGAATCCTAAAGGAGGTGACCCCCAAGGCCGTTCGTCACCTTCGACCAGAATAACCACATCCGTGACCGCCTGAGCTACTTGGTCGATACGCGCACATGGCCAATACAGTTTCTCCATCCTTCACGAAGCGAATGAGGCTTTGGCCATTCAGCCCCGGTCTACGGGGCGTGACTTGTCCCCGATGCATGCGCGAGCTCTCCGCCCGGCTGGCCGCCGGTCGTCGCCACCGGCCGAAGGCGCCCGAATGCGCTTGACAAGATAGCGTCAGCCCGTTCAACCTAAGGCATTCACCAGGGGAGTCCCGGCAAGGGGCTGAGATACTGCTGGCTTTCGCGGCGCAGTGACCCGTTGAACCTGATCCAGTTCATACTGGCGTAGGGACGGTGCAAGCGCTTTGCGGGAGTTTACGCCCGAGGTCCTGTTGCAGCAGGTCTACAGAAGCGTCTTTTCATCCTTCCGGCACAGAACTGGGTCTCCAATGCATGAGCAAAGGAGCCTCACGATGAATGCCCTCACCCCCGCCGTATCGACGGGACCACTGCCCGCCTCGCGGAAAATCCACAAGCCCGGCGTCCTCTACCCGCAGATCAGGGTGCCGATGCGCGAGATTTCCGTCCATCCGACGGCCGGCGAACCGCCCGTCACCGTCTACGATCCGTCCGGCCCCTACACCGATCCATCAGTCGAAACCAGCATCGAAAAAGGCCTTGCCCGGCTTCGCCACGAATGGGTCACGGCGCGTGGCGATGTCGAAGCCTATGACGGCCGCCACGTCCGGCCGGAAGACAATGGATTCGCCACCGGCGAGCGCCTGACACCGGAATTTCCGATACGCAATCGGCCGCTCAAGGCCAAGCAGGGCAAGGCGGTGACCCAACTTGCCTATGCGCGCGCCGGCATCATCACGCCAGAAATGGAGTTCGTAGCCATCCGCGAGAATCTCGGCCGCGAGGTGATGCGCGGCAAGCTGCAACGCGACGGCGAAGCCTTCGGCGCGGCGATCCCAGATTTCGTCACACCCGAATTCGTGCGCGACGAGGTGGCGCGCGGGCGCGCAATCATTCCCGCCAACATCAATCATCCCGAGAGCGAGCCGATGATCATCGGTCGCAATTTTCTGGTCAAGATCAACGCCAACATCGGTAACTCGGCTGTCACATCGTCGATGGCCGAAGAGGTCGAAAAAATGGTCTGGGCTATCCGCTGGGGCGCGGACACGGTGATGGACCTGTCGACCGGCCGCAACATCCACAACATCCGCGACTGGATCGTGCGCAATGCGCCGGTGCCGATCGGTACGGTGCCGCTCTATCAGGCGCTGGAAAAGGTCAACGGCATCGCCGAGGATCTGAACTGGGAGGTCTACCGCGACACGCTGATCGAGCAGGCCGAGCAAGGCGTCGACTATTTCACCATCCACGCCGGCGTGCGGCTGCACTACATCCCGCTGACCGTCGACCGGGTCACGGGCATCGTCTCGCGCGGCGGCTCGATCATGGCCAAATGGTGCCTGCACCATCACCGGGAGAGCTTCCTCTACGAGCATTTCGAGGAGATCTGCGACATCGCCAGAGCCTATGACGTCTCCTTCTCGCTCGGCGACGGCCTTCGTCCCGGTTCAATCGCCGATGCGAACGACGCGGCGCAATTCGCCGAACTGGAAACACTTGGAGAACTCACCAAGATTGCCTGGGCAAAGGACTGCCAGGTGATGATCGAAGGCCCGGGCCATGTCCCCATGCACAAGATCAAGCAGAACATGGACAAGCAGCTCGCAGTGTGCGGTGAGGCGCCGTTCTACACGTTGGGGCCGCTGACGACCGACATCGCGCCGGGCTATGACCACATCACCTCAGGGATAGGTGCCGCCATGATAGGCTGGTTCGGCACCGCAATGCTTTGCTACGTCACGCCGAAAGAGCATCTCGGCCTTCCCGACCGCAACGACGTCAAGATTGGCGTGATCACCTACAAGATAGCCGCCCATGCAGCCGATCTGGCGAAGGGCCATCCGGCAGCGAAAACCAGGGATGATGCCCTTTCGCGCGCGCGCTTCGAGTTCCGCTGGGAGGACCAGTTCAACCTGTCGCTCGACCCCGAAACCGCACGGTCCTTCCACGACCAGACCTTGCCCAAGGAGGCGCACAAGCTGGCACATTTTTGTTCGATGTGCGGGCCGAAATTCTGCTCCATGCGCATTTCCCACGACATCCGTGCCGAGGCCCAGAAGGAAGGCATGGCGGCAATGGCGGCAAAATACCGGGAGGGCGGCGATCTCTACATGCAGGCGGACGAGACTGGCGTACCGGTCGTGCCAGAGGCTCCCAAACCATCATGAGGGTGCTCGTCAAAGGGGCCGGCGTTGCCGGCCTCACCGTCGCTTTCGAACTCGCCGCCCGCGGCGCGACGGTCACCGTCGCCGAGATGCGGCATGGCCTTGGTGGCAACGCGTCGTGGTTCGCCGGCGGCATGCTGGCGCCATGGTGCGAGCGCGAAAGCGCGGAGCAGCCGGTGCTGGATCTCGGACGCGATGCTGCCGACTGGTGGGATGCGGTGCTGTCGGGTCAGGTGACACGGGCCGGGACATTGGTCGTGGCCGCGCCGCGTGATGCCGGTGAGCTTGACCGGTTCGCCAGTCGCACGTCAGGGCATCGGCGCGTCGATGAAAACGAAATTGCGCTCCTGGAACCCGACCTCGCCGGCCGCTTCCGGCGTGGATTGCTCTTCCCCGACGAGGCTCACCTCGACCCACGCCCGGCGATGGCGGCACTTCATGACAAGCTTGCGACCATGGGTGTCAAATTCCACTTCGGCTGCGACGCCCGGCCTGTTTCGGGATTCGCCCGTCAGATAGACTGCATGGGAATGGCAGCGGCCGATGACAGGCTGCGCGGTGTTCGCGGCGAAATGCTGATCCTTCGCACGCCTGATGTCTCGCTGTCGCGGCCGGTCCGTTTGCTTCATCCACGCTTTCCGCTTTATGCCGTGCCGCGCACCGATCACCGTTTCATGATCGGAGCGACGATGATTGAAAGCCAGAGCGCCGGACCGGTGACGGCGCGTTCCATGATGGAGCTGCTGGGCGCCGCCCATGCCCTCCATCCGGCCTTTGGTGAGGCCGAGATCGTTGAAACCGGTGTGGGTGTCCGTCCGGCATTTCCCGACAATTTGCCACGCGTCGAAACAGACGGTGAGATCATCGCGATCAACGGTCTTTATCGTCACGGTTTTCTCCTCGCCCCCGCCATGGCGCGCCAGGCTGCCGACCTGGTTTTCAGTCAAGACAGAACCAAGGAGCATGCTCATGAAACTGATGGTCAACGGCGAGGCGCGTGAGATTGCCGCCACCACGCTGGCCGAGTTGCTTGCCGCGCTCGACTATGAGGGCGATTGGCTCGCCACCGCCGTCAACAGCGACCTCGTGCACAAAGCCAACCGCGCGGAGTTCCAGTTGAGCGACGGCGACCGGATCGAAATCCTCTCGCCCATGCAGGGCGGCTAGCATGTTGGAGCTTTATGGAACCGAGCTTTCGTCGCGCCTGCTTCTCGGCACGGCTCAGTATCCTTCGCCGGCCATCCTTGCCGATGCAGTCAAGGCATCGGGCACGTCGGTGGTGACCGTCTCGTTGCGGCGTGAGATGGCGGGCGGTAGGGCCGGCGAACAATTCTGGTCGTTGATCCGCTCGCTGGGCGCCAGAACCCTGCCCAATACCGCCGGCTGCCTCTCCGTCAAGGAAGCCGTCACCACCGCGAAAATGGCGCGCGAGGTCTTCGGCACCAACTGGATCAAGCTCGAAGTGATCGGCAATCACGACACGCTACAGCCGGATGTGTTCGGTCTGGTTGAAGCCGCCCGCATCCTGTGCGAGGACGGCTTTGCGGTATTCCCCTATACCACCGACGATCTCGTTGTCGCCGAGCGGCTGCTGGAAGCGGGCTGCAAGGTCCTGATGCCGTGGTGCGCACCGATCGGTTCCGCCTTGGGACCGGTCAACATGACGGCGCTGCGCTCGATGCGCGGATATTTCCCTGGCGTCCCGCTGATTGTGGATGCGGGGCTCGGACGGCCGTCGCACGCGGCCACCGTCATGGAACTCGGCTTTGACGCCGTGCTCCTGAAC
>NZ_RZPL01000137.1:0-9973 GCF_004022805.1 Mesorhizobium sp. M7A.F.Ca.CA.002.04.1.1
TTATTGCTTCGGCGGCTGGGGTGGAACTTCACCCGGCTTGATCACCGGCGTCTTGCCTTCGTCGGGGGCCGGCGCCGCCATGCCCTGGTCTCCCGTCGGGGGCGGTTTCAGCACGCCGCCGCAGTCGTTGAGCTTCGCGGTCAAATTGCCGTCATCGGCTTGCTTTTCAGGCTGCTGTTTTGCCTCTTGCCCGGTCTGAGCCCTGCATTTGTCGGCCTGCGGCGCCTGGCTGTCGTTCTGCTGCTGGGCTGCGGCCGGCACTGCCAGCGCCAGCATAAGGCCGAATGGCATGATGGCGAGAGTTCTCATCCCTACCTCCTTCTTTCTTTCACGGTCGCCTGCGGCGACCTTCCCTTCACAGGGACAACGCCTGTCGACGAAAAAGGTTGGCCGCGTCGCCGGGCGGCATTGCAACCAAACCCGTTCGCCGGCCGTTGCGCGTGCCGGAGGCGGTCATGTTCGAAGGTTTTCAAGGCGCGGAAATCGACACCGGCGATGCCGGCATATTCTGCCTGCGTGCCGGGACCGGGCCGCCATTGCTGTTGCTGCACGGCTTTCCGCAGACGCATCTGATGTGGCGCGACATCGCGCCCGCTCTGGCCAGCCGGTTCAGCGTCGTCTGCGCCGATTTGCGCGGCTATGGCGGCAGCTCCTGTCCGGCGTCCACTCCGGACCACGCACCCTATGCCAAGCGCGCCATGGCGGACGATTTGGTGAGGCTGATGGAGAAGCTGGGTTTCAGCAGCTTCATGGTCGCCGGCCATGATCGCGGCGGGCGTGTCGCCTACCGCATGGCGCTCGACCATCCGGGCAGCATCGACAGGCTCGCCGTCCTCGACATCGTGCCGACCGCCGATGCCTGGGACCGCGCCGACGCCAGGCTGGCGCTGGGCTATTGGCCATGGTCGCTGCTGGCGCAGCCCGAGCCATTGCCGGAAAAGATCCTGTCCGGCGCCGCCGAGGCGATCGTCGACAATGCGCTCAACGGCTGGGGCTCACAGCCATCGGCGTTTCCAGCCGAAGTGCGTCAGGCCTATGTGGAGGCCCTGCGTACGCCTGCCCACGCCCATGCCATCTGCGAGGAATATCGGGCGGCAGCCACGCTCGACCGCGAGCATGACCATGCCGACAAGGCAGCCGGCCGGCGCATCCGCTGCCCGCTGCTGGCGCTATGGAGCGGTCAGGGCGCGTTGGCGGATTGGTATGCCGGCGAAGGCGGACCACTGGCGCTGTGGCGCGGCTGGGCCGACGACGTGCGCGGACAGGCGATGCCGGGTGGACACTTCTTCCCCGAGGAGGACCCGGCGCGGACGGCCGATCTGCTGGCCGGCTTCTTCGGCGAAACCAGTCACGGCATCTCCGTGCGATCGGAGTTACCTTCGCCCTCCCCTTGATGGGCTCAGGACGTTTCGGTTTCAGGCAGGTCGGCGCCCAACTGCGGAACGATGATCGAATCCAGCGGCGCCGTCAGCGACCAGCTGAGATGGCCCGGGCTGCGATCCAGCACCGCCAAGCCGTTCAGCGATTGCGGCGCGACCCGTTGCAGGACGACGGTGCCGAAACCCTTGCGCGTGCTTTCGTCTTGCCGCCCCCCGGGCCGCTCTCCCTCACGCACCGGCATCGTCTCGTCCCAGAGCAGATGGATTTCCAGCTTGTCCGAAGCGCCTTCGACGATCCGCCAGGTGATCTCCAGCCGCCCGGCCTCGCTCGCCAGCGCGCCATATTTGGAAGAGTTGGTGCCGAGTTCATGAAACGCCATGCCGAGATTTTGCACGGCATTCGGCTGCAGGGTCAAAAGCGGTCCGGAAAGCGATACCCGCGCCTCGTGGCCGAACGGCTTGAGCTGCTCCTGGGCAAGGTCGAAGAGGCTGGCGCCGGCCCATTCCGAGTTCACCAGCAGATCGTGCGACCGCGACAGCGCCATGATGCGGGAACGGATCATCTCCTCGAACTCGCGCGGATCGGTCGAGCGTTTGCTGGTCTCCCGGATCATCGAGAGGATCACCGCGAACTGGTTCTTGACGCGATGGTTCACCTCGCGGAGCAAAAGCCTGATCCGGCGCTCGCTCTCCTTGCTGGCGGTGATGTCGCGGGCGATCTTCGATGCGCCGATGATCTCGCCGGACGCGTTCCTGATCGGCGAAATGGTCAGCGACACGGCGATGAGGCCGCCATCCTTGCGCCGGCGGATCGTCTCATAGCTGGCCAGGAGCTCGCCCCTGCGAACCCGGCTGATGATGTCGGTCTCTTCATCCTTGAGATGATCGGGGATGAGCATGAGTACGGAGCGGCCGACGGCCTCTTCGGCGGTGTAGCCGAACATGCGTTGCGCCGCCGCGTTCCAACTGGTGATGATGCTGTTCAGGTCCTTGCTGACGATGGCGTCGAAGGACGAATCGACAATCGCCGCCAGCCGAGCGTGGGCAGTGATTTCGAGCAGGCTATCGACGCTTGCCAATTCTGTCATTGCCCCGTCGTGGCCCCACCTTGCCGCCTCCCGCCAGCGTCTGCGTGAGGATTCCCCTCCTGCTAGAAATGCCTGACCGGGCATTTTGGTTGCAGTCGGTGCGCAGCATTCCGCATTTGCGGTCGCGGACACGCATGTCACGATAATGCCCGGCCCTCCATCTCGGCAATGCCTCTGCGGCCGTAAATGCCGATCCAGTCGAGCTGCTGTAAGCCCGATGACCGCTTCGCCCTGTCCGTCTCATCGGCCTGCTTTTTCGGAGCCGGCGTCGTTGGGCGGCGCAACGGGCACTGCATCGGCGTCGGGATTCCTTTGCGGACAGTCCTCATAGCTGTGGTCGCGCCCGCCGCAGAAGGAACAGCACATGGCCTCGCGATCCCCGCTTCCGGGCCGCCATTGCGGAGTTTTGTAGGGCTTCCTGCCATCCATCCCCAGCAATGCACGACGGACCATTTGGTTGCGCTGCCACAGACGGCGAGCCGGCGGTTGCGGAACCACCCGGCGGGATGCGAGTTTCGGCCGATATGTCCATTCGAGGAACAGCCATGCCAATGCGCCGAATTGCCTTGACGGCAGCGATCCTGCTGGCCGCGACCGGCCTCGCCGAAGCCAGGCCCGACACCCGCACGATGAGTTGCGACCAGCTCCGGCAACTGCTCCAAAGCCGCCATGCCGTGGTGCTGACCACAGGCCCCAACACCTATGATCGCTATGTCAGGCAGTTCGGCAACGAATGCGACTGGCCGGAGGTGCCGATGTCGGCCTATGTCCCGACCCGTGACGGCAGCTGCCCGGTCTACCGCTGCGAGGAACCTGTCACCAACTTTCCGGACTGACACCGCGCTTCCAATCGGCTTTGCCGCCGCAGTGCGTTGATCCCGGCGCGCGAACCGGCTAGGGGTGGGGCGCAACGTGCATTTTCCCGCTTCGTCTAATGGTAGGACAGCGCCCTTTGAAGGCGTGAATCGAGGTTCGAGCCCTTGAGCGGGAACCAGCAACCAAGCGCTTGGCTGGTTCGAAGCCGCGCGCAGACTGGCCAGCCGGCTTCAGCACATTAGCGCGCGCTTGTATTTCACTCGAAGCAGGATCATCATCCAGGCCGTCAGTGGCTTGAAGGGGTAGAGCGCATGGAACTGAGTTGCTTTGACGGGGGCGTGCTTGCGTCGACGATGTCCCTGAACGTCACGGCGGTTTTCATGATATTGGCCGCATTTGCCGCATTTCGGCTGCTTGCAATGTCAGGCGAAGGTTCTGTCGACCAACTCCAGACGGCGTAGCCGGCAGAGAACCTCCCGTGCAGGAGAACGGCATATGGCCGCGAGAAAGGTGATAGCCGTCAAGGACTGGTCTTGCGGCATGAGCGACGAGCTTGGCCGCGTCGTGCTGACCATCAACCCGACCGAGGGTGAGCCCATCCTGGTTTTGATGACAATTTTCCAGGCGGCAAGGATGGCCGGGGAATTGCGGGCGCCGAAACTCGTCTCCATACCCCGGTGACGCCACGCCCCCGGCAAGGCGGATCAAGCTCGCCGGGGCAGCCCCAACGCCCCCAGCGAGCCCTGTTGCTCCGTTACGATGAACAATGGAGCAATTAGTGTTTTACGGATCTGGGCGCCGTTAAGTTGCATCCGGCTCCTGAAACCATTTCGCGGACCCCGCGTTGACCACCGGGCCGACACAGGAGACATCTCATGACCGTCAACTGCCGCATATCGATCGACAACCGGCCGGAGGCCACGGACGCGGTTTTTCAGGCGGTTCCGCGGATCGGCGAAAGCGTTGCGCTGTCGATCGATGGAACCACGCAGGATCTGCGGGTATCGCGTGTCGTGCACGTCACCAATGGCAGCCTGGAAGGTGCCGCGATCGTCGTCGAAGTGACGACCAACATCCTCTGAATCGAGAGTTATGGTCCGCTGGGCCGGCCGGCACCGCGTTGCGGCGACCGGCAGCCTGAAAGGACTGGAGCGGCTCACGCGCGGTGAACCGCTACTCCTTGCCGCTTTCGGAAATGCCGTTGCCGCCGGCGGTTGGCAGGATACCGAAGTCTTGCGACTTCGCCCCTTGCTCCGCCGTCAGGAAGCCGTCTGAGGCAAGACCGCGCCGCAGCAATTCCCTGACCGCGGCCGAACGGCTCGGCATACGCTTGTCGAAGCGCCAGTTTTCCAGCGCAGCCAGCTCGTCTGACGTCAGCATGATCTGCAACCGTTCCGGGCGTTCCAGTTCAGTCATCGCGCTCCCTCGCTCAGGATCCCGATACCTCGAATGAGTATTCAACTCGCTTACCTAATAGTTAGGAAAGCGCTCCTAGCGCGTCAAGACCTCGGGATGAGTGAACTGCTTCTCATGCGCATGATGAGCCTGATGGTATTCGGCGTAAGGCGCATACTTGCATAACTATGCTAACTAGCTGATTTGTTTAGATATTATTTAATTCGTGACTTGCCAAGATGAAGCCCCTGCCGCATTGTGCAACCTGAACAGAAAACCGTTCCCTTTGGGAGGTTTCGATGCGGTATGATTACTCGGCGCGACTGCGCGATGACGTCCGTTCAGCGGTCCAGATCGCCTTCAGGAAGACCGGCATCGTCAGTATCACGGCGGTGGCGGAACATGTAAGGGTCAGGAACCTGGCCGAAAACATCGCCCTCGAGGACGTCGAATACATTGTCTTCCAGGCAGCCCAGCTGATTGGCGCCGCAATTGAATTCGACGGGCTCACCAATTTCGACGGCGTGGCTGGCCTGTTCGTGGATGGTCTCGGTGGCGACGATGGCGGGCGGATGATCGCCCAACGCGACGGGCCTGGTCCGGCCACCCTGCAGTAAGACGGTACCGGCTGAACAGGGGGCCTTCTCAAAAGGCCGCCCTGCTGTTTCTGAACCGGATGATGACCGGAGCCGTTCCGTCAGGCGGAGCCGGCGATTTGTGAGGCGAAGTCGCGATAGGGACGCAGAGGGCGGCCCAGAAGCGCGGTCAGGCGCTCCACGTCGCCGGCCTCGGGCAGCATGCCGTCGGTCAGGAACCGTTCGCCCATCAAGCGCATGTCGTAGGCCATCCAGGCAGGCAGGAACTGCTTGAGATTCTGCTCGAAACCTTCGGTGTTGTCGCCGCCGTAGCTGATCGGCCGGGCGAGCACGTCGGACCAGATGGCCGCGATATCCGTCCCGGTCAGTGTCTGCGGACCGACGAGGTTGATCCGCTCGAGCGCAAGCGGCTCCGCGGACCGTTCGCGGCGCAGCAGCTCGAGAGCGGCGATCTCGGCGATATCACGCACGTCGACCATGGCGAGACCTTTGGCGCCGATCGGCATTGTGTAGGTGCCATAGCCGGTGATGACGTCTTCGATCATCAGGTCGTTCTGGATGAAATAGGCCGGGCGCAGGATCGTAGCCTGGAAGCCCATCTGCTCGATCATTCGCTCGACGCCGAACTTGCCGGCGAAATGCGGCACGTTCACATACACGTCGGCATGGATCACCGAGAGATAGACGATCCGCTCGATGCCCGCCGATCGGGCGACGTTCAGCGCGACCAAAGCCTGGGTGAATTCGTCCGGCACCACGGCGTTCAAGAGGAACAGGGTGGAAACGCCGGACATGGCTTTGCGCAGTGAATCGACATCGAGAAAGTCGCCTTGCGCGACCGATACGCCCGCCGGGAAGCTGGCTTTCGACGGATCGCGGACGAGAGCACGGACGTCGGCGCCGCGCTTGACGAGGTGCTCGACGACTTGGCGGCCAACATTGCCTGTGGCGCCGGTAACGAGGATGGTCATGGAATTTCTCCTGTTGGGTTGCTTGACAGGCCCAATATGTGTGGCTCACAAACACTCAAACAGACCGAAATTTTAGACGCACCGTCTCACTGGTGGAACACCTATGGATATTCTGGCCCTCACCGATTTCAACCTCGTTGCCCGCCATGGCGGTTTCGGCAAGGCGGCACGGGCCACCGGCCGGCCCAAGGCAACCCTGTCGCGGCGCGTTGGAGACTTGGAGAGCAGCCTTGACCTGCGCCTGTTTGAACGGGGTGCGCGTAACCTGAAGCTGACCGAGGAAGGACGGGCGCTTTTCGAGCGGACGGGGGCGTTGCTTGCCGAACTGGACGAGACGGCCGCGGCGATCGCCTCGGGCGGTCAAAGACCCAAGGGGAGACTGCGGATCAGCGCGCCCCTGCTTTTTTCTCAGACCGCGATGGGGAGGATCGCCGCGGGATTTGCCCTCAAATTTCCGGAGGTGAGGCTGGAGGTCACGACGGAGGACCGGGCTGTGGACATGATCGAGGAAGGCTACGACCTGGTGATCCGGGTCAACCCGGATCCCGACGAAAGCTTGGTCGGACGGGCGTTTCTCCGCGACCGGCTGGTCGTCGTGGCGAGCCCTCACCTTCCTCGCACCGGTGGACCGGCCCCTGCCGTTGCGCGCGGGAAAGGCGAACGGCAAACATGGCACGTGAAGACCGAGGGTGGCCGGTCGACGATCAAAATCGAGCCGGTCCTCGCTTTGGGAACGCTCATTATGGTGCGCGATGCGGTGCGGGCGGGGGTCGGTGCGGCACGTCTTCCCATTTCGTTGGTGGCCCACGATTTGGCTGACGGCACGTTGGTGAATTGGGGGGACATCGACGCCCCTGAGATCGCTCTTTGGACGCTCTACCCCTCCCGGCGGCTGCTCAGCCCGCGCGTGTCGGCGTTCCTGGATTTTCTGAAACAGGCCTTCCCGAACGGGACGCCGGACGAACTGGCCGCCTATATCGGCAGGTGATGCCCGACCGCTTTCGCCGGCAAGAACTTTTATTTTTGGCGGAAGGAGTTTGCGGTGGAACAAGTTGGGGCGACGGCAATTACCTTGTCGCCCTACAAGAGGAGGACGTCGTGAAAGACTTGCGCAGTCTCCTTGCCGAACTGTCAGCCAACTGGCTCAAGCGCCGCAAGGCGCAGGCGCCCACGACCGTGAACACGGTCAAACCCCGCCCTGCCCACCAGGCGACGCGGCAACGCGCCGCCCACAAACCCAAAACACCGCCCACCCGCGATGTCGCCTCGAACATGTGAGCCCCGCGGACAATGTGGGGCCCAATGCCGCTGGGGGTATCGGCAATCTATCACGCCAGATTGATTGGTAGCGACGAAACCTTGAGCGGCCATAAGCGTTTATTGCTTCAGCCCAATTGAGGTGGTTCCAATGCAAACGGCATGGTTCTCCAAACCTGTGGCGGTTTCGGTCGGCGTCACCGGTTCCATCCATCATCTGTCCAACACACAGCAGGCCATTGATTTGCTCACCACACATTGGCGTGACGCAGGCAGCCCGAAGCATCGGTCCGCACTGCGCGCCTGCCAGCGGGCGACGAGCGGCGATGTTGCCCCCGACGTCGCCAGGGCGGCGCTCGTCGAAGCAGCGCGCGAAGCCCACATCCTGATCGAATAGCCACATCGTGATCTAATAGGCGTATCGATTGAACCTGCTGACGCTATAATCGCTGCGCCCCCTCCGGAGAACGCCTGCCATGACCCTGAAAACACGCAAGCTCGGCAGCCAGGGGCTGCAGGTCTCGGCTATCGGCCTCGGCTGCATGGGCATGAGCCAGTCCTATGGCCCGGCCGACGAGGCCGAATCCATCGCCACGCTGCACCGTGCCATCGACCTCGGCTGCACCTTCCTCGACACCGCCGAAGTCTATGGCCCTTACGACAACGAAGCCCTGCTCGGCCGGGCATTGAAGGGCAAGCGCGACCTGGTGACGATCGCCACGAAATTTGGCTTCCGCATCGAAAACGGCAAGCAGACCGGAACCGACAGCCGGCCCGAGCACATTCGAGAGGCGGTGGAAGCCTCGCTCGGCCGCCTCGGAACCGACCGTATCGACCTGCTCTACCAGCACCGCGTCGACCCGGCGGTGCCGATGGAGGATGTCGCGGGCGCCGTCGGCGAACTCGTCGCGCAAGGCAAGGTGCGCTTCTTCGGCCTGTCGGAAGCGGGTGCAGCCAACATCCGCCGGGCGCATGCCGTGCATCCGGTGTCGGCGTTGCAGAGTGAGTATTCGCTGTGGGAGCGCAATCTGGAGCCGGAGATCATCCCGCTGCTTGGCGAACTCGGCATCGGCCTGGTGCCGTTCTCGCCGCTCGGCCGAGGGTTTCTCACCGGCCAGGTCAAGCGTGCGGAAGACTATCCCGACGGCGATTATCGCCGCAACGACCCGCGCTACCAGGGCGAAAACTACGACGCCAATGTCGAGGCGGCCGCCAAGGTGAGCGACATCGCCGCTGCCCGCGGCGTCAAGCCCGGCCAGGTCGCGCTGGCCTGGCTGCTGGCGAAGGGCGACGGCTTTGGCATCGACATCGTGCCGATCCCCGGCACCAAGCGCAGAAAATACCTGGAAGAGAACGTCGCCGGCGCCGCTATCAAACTCGATGCCGCCGAGATGGCCGCGCTCAACGAAGCGCTCGCGCCGGGAAAAATCTCCGGCCCGCGCTATACCGAGCGGGGCATGGCGATGGTCGACCGGTAGGGGGCGCCTGCTCCAGCGTCCGCGACAATCTCGCCAAGCTCGTTCCGAATAGTGATGCTAACGAAAGCCCAGATGCTTCCGATAGCAGTGGGTTTCCACGGTGAACCTGCCGGCGACATCATCCGGCAGCCAAAGTGCGTCTTCGAAGCTGCGGTTCAAGCGCCATCCTTCGCGGGCATAAAATCTCTGCGCGCGGACATTTCCCGCCGTGCAGAAAAGCTCGGCCTCCGCCACGCCCTGTTCGCACAAGAGATGCTCGGCATAAGACAGCAGATCGCGGGCGGTTCCGCTTCCCCGTGCCTGCGGGCTTACATAGAGTTTGACCAGCTCCGCCCCGTTTATCGAGACGAAGCCAAGCAATCCATCGGCAGCCGCCACATGGAAGGCATCGGTGGATTGCTCCAGCCACAGCGCAAAATGCGCCGGCGTTCGGTACGCCAGGATTTCGGCTGGAACCAGATGCGCATGGGCATCATGCCAGCCCTGATGCCACAGTTGCACGATCGCCGACCGGTCGGCTTCCTGGGCTGGGCGAATTTCGAGCATTTCTCACCGCCGACGGGTAGCTAATCCGTAAGGCCGCGCGGAGGGCCGCCTGGTTCCATGGGCCTTCCGCCGATTTCGGTCAACCCGCCGCTGCCGCGGTAACCTTCTTGGACGCGGCCCGCTGTCGCCGCATGCGCCGTTTGGCGACAAGCTTGAGCGCGACCGGCGGCTCGTTTGACAGCGCGCCCAGCACGGCGTCGACCATGCCATGCGCCACGAAATCCGCGTTCATGTCACGCGCCAGTTTGCCCGCCGTCTCCTTGTCCTCGCTGTCGGCCTCCGACCAGAACACGATTCCCACCCGAAGTGCGGCCTTCGCACGCTTCAGCCGGCGGACCAGAAAGCGGGCGTGCTTGATGGAATCCCGGTTCAGGAATCCGACCACGACGGTGTCGACGGTTTCGAGCTCAAGGCGGCGAATGCCGGCGGGTTCCATATCGGCAAAGC
>NZ_RZPL01000138.1:0-9937 GCF_004022805.1 Mesorhizobium sp. M7A.F.Ca.CA.002.04.1.1
CCACCTGGCTTTCGGTCCAGCCGAGCTTTTCGAAATGATGGTGGATCGGCGCCATCAGGAACACCCGCTTGCCGGTCATCTTGAAATAGCCGACCTGAATGATGACCGACAGGATTTCGACGACGAACAATCCGCCCACGATGACCAGCACGATCTCGTGCTTGGTGGCGACGGCGACCGTGCCGATCAGGCCGCCCATGGCCAGCGAGCCGGTGTCGCCCATGAAGATAGCCGCCGGCGGCGCGTTGAACCAGAGGAAGCCGAGGCCAGCGCCGATGACCGCACCGAGCACGACCGCGAGTTCACCGGTGCCGGGCACGAAATGGATCTGCAGATATTCGGCGAACACGGCGTTGCCGGAGAGATAGGCGATGACGCCGAAGGAGGCAGCCGCGATCATGATCGGCACGATCGCCAGGCCGTCAAGGCCGTCGGTCAGGTTCACCGCATTGCCGGCGCCGACGATGACGAAGCAGGAGAACGGAATGAAGAACCAGCCGAGATTGACGATGAATTCCTTGGCGAAGGGAAAAGTCAGCGACGACGAGAACGGCGCCTGGCCATTGTGCATGATCACCCAAGCGGCGATGCCGGCGATGACGAATTCCAGCGCCAGCCGTGCCTTGCCGGAAAAGCCGAGATGCGACTGCTTGGTGACCTTCAGATAGTCGTCGTAAAAGCCGATCGAGCCGAAGCCCAGCGTCACCAGCAGCACCACCCAGACATAGATGCTCGACAGGTTCGCCCACAAAAGCGACGAGCCGATGATGCCCGACAGGATCATCAGCCCGCCCATGGTCGGCGTGCCGGCCTTCTTGAAATGTGTCTGCGGCCCGTCGGCGCGGATCGGCTGGCCCTTGCCTTGCCGCAGCCGCAGCGAATTGATGATGGTCGGTCCAAAGATGAAGACGATCAGCGCCGACGTGATCAGCGCCCCACCGGTGCGGAAGGTGATGTAGCGGAAGACATTGAAGACCGAGACCTTGTCCGCAAAATCGACGAGCAGTGTGAACATGCGCTTTCGTCCCCCGACCTAGGTCTGTTTTCTGGTTGTCGATTCAGCCGGGAATTTGCCCAGCAGCGCATCGACCAGTTTTGCAAAACCGATGCCCTTCGACGATTTGATCATCACCACGTCACCCGGCTTGAGCGCGGCAAGCAGCACCGGCTTCAGCTCCTCGACACCGGCGCGGTATTCCGTCTTGATGTCAGCCGGCAGCGCTTCGGCCAGCGCCCGCATTTCCGGGCCGCCAAGAAAAACGGTCTGCGTGCCCGTGCCGACGATGAGATCGGCAAGGGCCGCATGCAGCTTGGTCGAATGGTCGCCGAGTTCGAGCATGTCGCCGAGCACGGCGATGCGGCGGCCCTCGCCCGTCACCGGCGTCGCGTTGAGCAACGCCATCGCAGCAGCCATCGATGCCGGATTGGCGTTGTAGCTTTCGTCGATCAGCGTGATCAGTCCACCGGGGTGGCTCGAAGTCGAACCACCGGGATGGCGCAGCACATGGCGCTTGCCGCGCCCGCGCTCGGCGGAGAGATCGGCCAGTGCTGAAGCAACCTTGTCGAGATCGGCGCCGACCAGATGCGCCGCACCCAGCACCGCCAGCACGTTCTGCACCATATGGCGACCGGGCGCGCCGATCCGCGCCGTCACTTCGTGGCCGCCGATCCTGGCGGTGATGTCGGAATGATCGGCATGCAGTTCGCATTTGGTGAGCTTGAAGGTAGAGCGCGCATTCTCGCCGAAGCCGTAGACGTGCTCGACACCGGCGGCATGGGCCATCTTGTCGAGCAGCTTGAATCGGGCATCGTCGCGGTTGAGGACGGCGGCCCCCTCGGGCTCCAACCCCTCGAAAATCTCGGCCTTGGCCTTGGCGATCTCGTCCAGATTACGGAAAAAGCCGAGATGCGCCGCCGCGATCATGGTGACGATGGCGACATGCGGCCTCACCATCTTGACCAGCGGACGGATCTCGTCGGGATGGTTCATGCCGATCTCGAACACGGCATAGTCGCAATCATCAGGCATCCGCGCCAAGGTCAGCGGCACGCCCCAGTGATTGTTGAAGGACTGCGCCGAGGCATGCACCTTGCCTACGGCTTGCAGCACATGGCGCAGCGCTTCCTTGGTGGTGGTCTTGCCGGCCGAACCGGTCACAGCGATGATTTTCGCGCTCGAGCGGGCGCGCGATGCAACTCCAAGCTTTTCCAGCGCGACCAGCACGTCCTCGACGACGATGATCGGCGCTGTCAACCGGCCGAGCGACGGCAGCTTGCCTTCGGCCACCACCAGCACGCCAGCGCCAGCCTTGATGGCGGCGGTTGCGAAGTCATGGCCGTCCATCGCCTCGCCCTTGATGGCGAAGAAGGCGTCGCCCGGCTGCAGGCTGCGGCTGTCGATCGAAATGCCTGAAATCCCCTCCGGCATCGGCCCGAGCGGCCGCCCGTCCATGGCGGCAACCAGCGCTTCGGAGGTCCACAGCAAGCTCATGCTGCGCGCTCCGTGAGTGCCGCGCGGACTTCCTCATGATCGGAGAAATGCAAGGTCTCGGAGCCGATCGTCTGGCCTTCCTCGTGGCCCTTACCGGCCACGATCAGCGTGTCGCCGGCATGCAGCATGGCGACCGCTTCGTGGATCGCCTGGCGCCGGTCGCCGATCTCGATGGCACCTGGAGCAGCGGCCAAAATAGCGGCACGGATCGTTTCCGGCACTTCGGAGCGCGGATTGTCGTCGGTGACGATGACGACATCGGCAAGCCGCGTCGCGATTTCGCCCATGATCGGCCTTTTTCCCCGGTCGCGGTCGCCGCCGCAGCCGAACACGACGATGACACGACCGGTGGTGAACGGCCGTACCGAAGCCAGCACGTTTTCCAGCGCGTCCGGCTTGTGGGCATAGTCGACATAGACCGGCGCGCCATTGCCGGTGGTGCCGACGAGGTCGAGCCGGCCCGGCGCGCCCTTCAGTTTCTCCAACGCTATCAGGGCCTTGGCGACAGGTGTTCCCGTGGAAATGGCAAGACCCGCCGAAACCAGCGCGTTCGAAATCTGGAAATCACCGGCCAGCGGCAGGTCGATCTCGTAGAGCACGCCGTCGGCCTCGACTTCGGCCCGCTGGCGGTGGCGTTCGTGCTCGACCCGCTTCAGCCTGAGGAAGTCGCCATGGCGGCCGACCGTCAGCACATTGAGCCCGGCAGCCTTTGCGGCCACGGTCGTCGGCGCCGACCATGGATCGTCGGCGAAGATCACGGCCGGCGCGCCCTTCGGCAGCAACGTGTCGAACAGGCGCAGTTTGGCGCGGTGATAATCCTCGATGGTCGGATGATAATCCATATGGTCGCGGCCGAGATTGGTGAAGCCGCCGGCGGCCAGCTTCACGCCGTCGAGGCGGCGCTGGTCGAGCCCATGGCTGGAGGCTTCCATCGAGGCGTGGGTGACGCCGGCATCGGCCAATTCCCGCAGCAATTGATGCAGGGCGACCGGATCGGGTGTCGTCAGCGAACCATAGTCGTTGCGCCCAGGCGCCACCACGCCGGTGGTGCCGATCGAAGCGGCGGCATAACCGGCTTGCTCCCAGATCTGCCTGGTGAAGGCTGCGACCGAGGTCTTGCCGCTGGTGCCGGTCACCGCGACCATGATCTCAGGCTGCTTGCCGAAATAGCGTGCCGCACTCTGCGCCAGCGCCAGGCGCGGATCGTCGACCGCCAGCACCGGAACCGGGAGCCCGGCAATGGTGCTGCCCTTGCCCGCCACGATCGCGGCCGCACCGCGCGCGGCGGCATCTGCGGCATAAACGGCACCGTCGGCCTTGGTTCCGGCGAGCGCAAAAAAGACAACGCCCGCTTTTACCTCGCGGGAATCCGAAGAAATCCCTGTAACCTCCAGATCGACGGAAGCTATTCCCTCGACGGGCAGGATACCGGCTAGATCTCTGAGCTTCATCGAGTCCCGTTCACCGTAACAAAATAGCGCGCTGTTGCCGGCGCGCCCTAAGAATCACTGATAGGAAACCAGCGTTGCACCATTTTCATGGCTGAAATCTGGCTTCACGCCAAGCATGGCAGCTGAACGCCTGATGATATTGCCGGCCATAACCCCAGCATTCGCGGCCGCGACATCCGTCATGCCGGGCTTTTCCGGGTGCGGGGCATCGGCAATGGTAAACACCAGATACTGCGGATCGTCCATCGGGAAGGCGGCGACGAAGGTGTTGAAATTCAAGTCCTTCGAGTAGCGGCCATTGATGACCTTCTCGGCGGTTCCGGTCTTGCCGCCAACGCGGTAGCCGGGGACTCTGGCGTTTCTGGCAGAGCCCTTTTCGGCATTGAGCGAATAGAGGTAGCGCATGCCTTCGACGGTCTTTTCGCTCACCACTCTCTTGGCGGTGGCCATCGCTTCCGCCTGCGTCCGCACCAGAAAGGTGGGGTTCATCAGGAAACCGCCATTCATCAACGCCGCGCAGCCCACAGCCGCTTGCAGCGGCGTCGTCGACACGCCATGGCCGAAGGCGATGGTGAATGAATTGACCTGTTTCCAGACCTTCGGTTCAGTCGGACGGGCAGTCTCCGGCAATTCGGTCTGCATCCTGTCCAGAATGCCAAGGCGATGCAGGAATTCGCGATGCCCCTCGATGCCGACCATCTCGGCTTCCCTGGCCGACCCGATGTTGGACGAGTAGAGGAACACCTCCGGCAACGACAGCACACGGTTCTTGCCGTGGAAATCGTGAATGGCCTGATGGCCGACCCGGATTGGATGCGAAGCATCGAAGCGGCTCGCCATCGTCGCTTTGCCGGAATCGAGCGCCATGGCTGAGGTGAAGCTCTTGAAGGTCGAACCCATCTCGTAGAGGCCCGCCGACATGCGATTCAGCCGGTCCTTGTCTTGTGCGTTGTAGGGATTGTTCGGATCAAAATCCGGCACCGAGGCCATGGCCACCACTTCGCCGGTCTTGACGTTGAGCACAACGGCGCCGGTGCCCATGGCACGATAGCGCTCCAGGCCGGCGGCGATCTCGTCGCGCACCACATGCTGCACGCGCAGATCGATCGAAAGCTTTACCGGCTTGAGATCCTTGGCAATGGCAAGGCCCGACGCCTGCAGGTCGCTCAGCCCCTGCTCGTCGACATATTTCTCCATGCCGGAGATGCCCTGGTTGTCGATGTTGGTGAGCCCAACAATGTAGGACGAGGTTTCGCCGCTCGGATAGAAGCGGCGCTTTTCGGTGCGGAAGCCGAAACCGGGAATGCCGAGCTGCATGATGTCGGACTGTTGCTTGGGCGTCAGCTGCCGCTGCAGCCAGACGAAACCGGCGCCGCTCTTCAGCTTATGGTAGGTCTGCTCATAGTCGATGTCCGGAAGCACCGTCGACAGCTTCTCGATCGCCTCGTCGGCGTCGACAATCCGGCGTGGTTCTGCAAACAGCGACGCCGTCTTGATGTCCGTGGCCAACACTTCGCCGTTGCGGTCGACGATGTCGGGCCGCGATGCCGTCACCCGGCTCTGCGGACCGCCCGACATATCGGGGGTCTGGAAGCCGAGATAGACCAGCCGCCCTGATATGGTCGAGAAGATGCCGAAGAACACCGCCATCGTCATGACGATGCGCGTCCTGCCCTTGCCGCCGGTCGCCTTGCGGGCGCCCTCGACCACGATCGATCCATCTTCACTCGTCCTGGCGCGACGTTTCAGCAGTTTACCGATCATTGGGCGATGCCTCCGGTCACCACGGGATCCCTGCCGTCCGACGGCGCCTTGCCGCCCGAACTATCAGCCATGCCGCCCTGGCGTCCCGACAAGATGTCCTGGATGTCAAGGGATTTGGCCGGCAGGTCGCCGACACCGCCGATCTGGCGGGCGCTGACCGGCTCGAGTTCGAGCTGCGACTTGTAGAGTTCGGCGAGCTTCTGCAGCCGCGACGGCTGGGTAAGCAGGCTCCAGTCGGCCTTGAGCAGGTCGATCGTGTCCTCCTCATAGCGTATCTGCGCATGGATCTTCTGCACGGCGGCCAATTGTTCCTCGGCCTCGCGCTTGGCCTTGTAGGTAAGGGCCGCGACCGCAACCATGACGGCGATCAGGACAATGTCGCTGGTACGAAACACTTAGCTACCTCTCCCCCGGCCGGTCGATACCGGGAAGCTTTGGAAGGCCGAAAATCGAAAAGTCGCTGCCGCGCGCCGGCGCCTGGGTGCGGACCGCCGCGCGCAGCCTGGCCGAACGGGCGCGCGGATTGGCCGCCACCTCGGCGTCGCCGGCCGTCACGCCGCCGCCCGCCTTGCGGAACGTCGCGGTGCGCGCATGCGCCTCGGGCAGGTGACGCGAGCCGGTCGCGACATCGGCCCGGTCTGCGATGAAACGCTTGACGATGCGGTCTTCCAGAGAATGGAAGGTGACCACGGCGAGCCGTCCGCCCGGCTTCAGAGCGCGTTCGGCCGCAAACAGGGCCTTGGCCAGTTCGCCAAGCTCGTCATTGACAAAAATGCGCAGCGCCTGGAAGACGCGCGTCGCCGGATGGATCTTGTCCTTCGGCGCCCGGCCGATATGCGTCTCGATGGCGTCGGCGAGTTCCAACGTGCGCTCGAACGGGCGCTTTTCGCGGCGCGCCTCGATCATGCGGGCAATGCGTCCGGCATGGCGCTCCTCGCCGAGGAAGCCGAAGATGCGGGCAAGATCGCCCGGCTTGAAGGAATTGACGACGTCGGCGGCGCTGAGGCCCGATTGCGCCATGCGCATGTCGAGCGGCCCGTCGGCGCGGAACGAAAACCCGCGCTCCGCCTGGTCGAGCTGCATCGAGGACACGCCGATGTCGAGCACGATCCCGTCGGCGCTCTCGACATGTTCGTCCAGCGTCGAGAACGGCGCCTGCACCAGCCGCAGCCGACCACCCGACTGCACTTCAAGATCGCGCCCGGCCGCAATGGCATCCGGATCGCGGTCGATCGCCACCACGGAGGCGCCTGTCGCCAGAATGGCCCTGGTGTAGCCGCCGGCGCCGAACGTGCCATCAATGATGAGGTCGCCCTGCGCCGGCGCCAGTGCTTCGAGCACTTCGGCAAGGAGGACCGGAATGTGGCGGGCCGATCCGCCAACGGCGTGCCCATCTACGGCGCGAGGAAGGTCATCGCCGTGGCCTGCCGTCATTCCGGTCGCTCCCCAGGCTTCGTCCCCTGCCGAAGCTGCAAAAGCCGTGCCCGCGCCTGCGCCCCATAGGCGGCAAGCCGTCCCGGCTCCCAGATCTGAAAGAAATTGCCGCGCCCGACAAAGGCCACTTCCGCCGAGATGCCGGTGTGTTCGCGAAGGAAATCGCTCATCGTGATGCGGCCGTCCTGGTCGAGTTTCAAGAAGGTTCCGTCGCCATGGCAGAAGAACGACATATCGTCCGCCGTCTGCAGGAAGGGATCCTCGAGCGCTATGCGCTGCTCGTAGCGGTCGAGCAGGTCGAGCCCGCCGACATCCATCGCCGGCAGGTCCAGGCAGCGCAGCGCATAGAGTTCCGAATAGCCGCGCTTCTGCACGACGGCACGGAAATGCCCGGGAACGGACACCCGCCCCTTCGCATCGATCCTGCTCACCGTGTTTGACAGAAACCGGTCCATTAAACGCTACAGCCGCTTGCGCCGCCGCACCCCTCTGCATCTTGTCGCACGCGCCGCCGCAGCGCGTTCCCTGCCCCGTATCAGCCTCGTCCGCACAGGCAAAAACCAGCAAACGCGCAGCCGCCGCGGCTGCCCGATTGGCGTACGCTTTACCCTGACACGGAACGAAGGCTTTGATGTCTGGATGGGATATCATGGGGCACTATGGGCGTCAACGGGAATAGGCTTCACAAACACGCGCGCCCCGACCAAAGAGAGCAGCCGTGACGACACGTCTCGTCTTTATGGTCTATTAAGCCTAACGAAGCGTTTAGAGCCGCCTGGCCCAACCGGACGCGCCTTGCCGCGAGCCGCTGCCGGGCATAGCGTCTCGCCACATCCAGCCGGTCACCAACAGGGTCTGAAATTCGATGTCTGAAACAGCAAAGTCACGCGCTGCAGCGCTTCCTCACCTGCGTCGCAGCGGGCTTGCCATGGGCGATTCCATTCCCCTGCCGCTGACCATGGCCGCCATCTTTCATGCGCCCGGCGACGCCACCGGCTTCAACCAGTACGGGCGATTCAGCAACCCGACCTGGGACGCGGTCGAGCATATGCTGGCCCATCTGGAGGACGCGCCCTGCGTCGCATTCCCTTCCGGAATGGCGGCAATCTCGGCGGCGTTTTTTGCCGTGCTCAAGGCCGGCGACCGTATCCTGCTGCCATCGGACGGCTATCACACGACACGAGCGCTGGCCGAGCGCTTCCTCAAGCCGCTCGGCATCACCTATGATGCCAGGCCGACTTCGACCTTCCTCGATGGCGGCTTCGATGGCTATCGGCTGGCATTTGTCGAAACCCCTGCCAATCCGGGGCTGGATATCTGCGATATCGCCGCCGTTGCCGATGCTGTCCACAAAGCCGGCGCGATCCTTGTGGTCGACAACACGACCATGACCCCTCTCGGCCAACGACCGCTCGACCACGGCGCCGACATCGTCGTTGCCGCCGACACCAAGGCACCCAATGGCCATTCCGACGTGCTGTTCGGCCATGTCGCCAGTCGCAATGCCGATATCATCGCCGCCGTGACCGGCTGGCGCGAAGTTTCCGGCAGCATTCCCGGTCCGTTCGAAGCCTGGCTGGTGCACCGCGGCCTGGAGACACTGGATGTGCGCTTCGATCGCATGTGTTCCTCGGCGGAAGTCATCGCGCGGCGACTGCAGGGCCACAAGGCAATCAGCGGCCTGCGTTATCCCGGGCTTGAAGGCGACCCGTCGCACAACCTAGCCCGCGCCCAGATGGAGCGCTTCGGCTTTCTCATCTCTTTCGAACTCGCCTCGGAAGACAAAGCCGAGGACTTCATCAACAATTGTGCCCTGATGCAGGCCGCGACATCCTTCGGCGGCGTCCACACCTCCGCCGAGCGGCGCCTGAAGCGAGGCGATGCGGTCTCCGCCGGTTTCGTCCGCCTCTCGGTCGGCTGCGAGCCGGTGGAAGAGCTCTGGAAAGCGATCGAGACGTCGCTGGACGGGATCAGCGGCTCCCGGCTCGGATGAACGGCCGGACAGGCTTGAATCAACAGGCGCGCCCGAGGGCGCAACCTGCTGATTTCAAGAGATTTCTCTTGATATCGGGGGAGAGAAATTGCCAGCTGGCCTGTAAGCCGGGTTCTGTATGGCCCTCGTCCCTTGCGAGGCGAGAACGTGGCGGCCATTCATCTTGGGCGCATGTTGCCATGCGCCTCACGCAACCTACCCGGACGGTGAGCCGGAAACAGCCCTCGAGGGTTTCCCCTCGCACCGTCCCTATTCGGTCTTGCTCCCGGTGGGGTTTACCGTGCCGCTCCTGTTGCCAGTCGCGCGGTGGGCTCTTACCCCACCCTTTCACCCTTGCCCCGAATCCGGCAAGCCGGATCGTGGCGGTTTGCTTTCTGTGGCACTTTCCCTGGGGTCGCCCCCGCCGGCCATTAACCGGCACCGTGTTTCCATGGAGCCCGGACTTTCCTCACCCACGACCTTTCGGCGTTTGCGGGTGCGGCCGCCCAGCCAGCTGGCAGAGCGTATAAAGGGGTTCACGCCCGAAAACGCAAACGAAAAAGCTGACTTATGCGGGCGATCCAAGCGCAGCCATCTGCACCTTGACCTTGCCGCAATAGGCTGCCGACACGGGGTTCATCCGCGTTGCGGCGTGCCCGGCATTGTATTTCAGAATGGTGCCGCAGGTCGTGCCGCCACCGAGGCTCCGTGCCATGGCAAGGTATTTCATGCCGTATTTGATGTTGGTGTCGGGATCGAACAGGCCCTTGGCGGAGCCGCTATAGCCCATCATCCGAGCCGTGGCCGGCTTGATCTGCATCAGGC
>NZ_RZPL01000139.1:0-9903 GCF_004022805.1 Mesorhizobium sp. M7A.F.Ca.CA.002.04.1.1
GTCGAAGAGTTGCAGGCGGCAACCGTGCAGGCAATGCAGCACAATGGCCCCATCCAAGCGCTGTGCAACAATGCCGGCAATGACGACCGCCACCAGACCAAGGATGTGACGGTTGCCTATTGGGACGACCGCATGGCGGTCAATCTGCGCCACCAGTTTTTCGCGGCGCAGGCAGTGCGTCCGCAGATGAGCGCGCAGGGCGGCGGCTCGATCATCAACTTCGGCTCCATCACCTGGATGGTCGGCGATCCGGATTGCCCAGCCTATGTCACCGCGAAAGCGGGTATTTACGGCATGACGCGGGCGCTGGCCCGCGAGCTTGGCCCTGAGCGCATCCGCGTCAACTGCATGGTGCCGGGCTGGGTGATGACAGAGCGCCAGATGCGCCTGTGGCTGGACCCGGCCGGCGAACGCCAGATCGCGGAAAGGCAGTGCCTGCCCGACCGGCTGCAACCCTCCGATATCGCGCGCATGGCGCTGTTCCTCGCCGCCGACGACAGCCGCATGTGCACGAGCCAGCAGTTCATCGTCGATGCGGGCTGGGTGTGATCCGTACGGTTTCAAAGGAAGAAGGTTAGTTCATGCGTCTTGTTCAGTTCAGAATGGCCGACGGCAGCAGACGGGTGGGCCGCGTCTGCGATGACGGCAATCATCTGCACCCGCTCGAAAAGACCAGCAGCGTGCTGGAACTGGCCGAAGCGGCAATTGCCCAGGGCACGTCGATCGCAGCGCTGGTCGAGAAGCGGACCGGCACGGCGAAAATCGACTACGACCAACTGTTGCGCGATGGGCAGGTGCTCGCTCCGGTCGACCATCCCGAACCGGCGCGCTTCCTGGTCACCGGCACCGGCCTCACCCACACCGGAAGTGCCGCCGCGCGCAACCAGATGCATGTTCTGACCCATGGCGAAGGTGCCGACGAATCCGATTCCTTGAAAATCTTCCGCATGGGGCTGGAGGGCGGCAAGCCTGGCTCCGGCAAGATCGGGATTCAGCCAGAGTGGTTCTTCAAGGGCGTCGGCACCTGCGTTGTCCCGCCCGGCGCACCGCTGCCGATGCCGGCATTCGCGAAAGCCGGTGCAGAGGAAGCCGAGATCGTCGGGCTTTATGTCAATGGACCCGATGGCCATCCCTATCGCATCGGCTATGCGCTCGGAAACGAATATTCCGACCACGTGACGGAGGGCGAGAACTACCTTTATCTCGCCCATTCCAAGCTGCGCTCCTGCTCGATTGGTCCGGAACTGCTGATCGGTGACCTGCCCGAAGAAGTGCGCGGCCATTCGCGCATCCTACGCAACGGCACTGTTATCTGGGAGCAGGAGTTCCTGTCGGGTGAAGCGCACATGTCGCACTCGATCGCCAATCTCGAACACTTCCATTTCCGCTACCCGATGCACCGCAGGGCGGGCGACCTGCACGCCTATTTCTTCGGCGCGGCGGTGATGAGCTACGCCTCCGGCGTCAAGACGGCTTCCGGCGACGAGTATGAAATCCAGGCACAGACGTTCGGCAAGCCACTGCGCAACCGGATGGTGTCGGTGCCGGACGAGGGACTGGTCGCTGTTACCCAGCTGTGACGGCGCAGGCCCGAAAATTACGGTCCACCAGAACGATAATGGGAGATTAAAAATGGGACTGAGGAAAGCGTTTTTAAGACTAGCGACAATCGGGCTCAGCATCGGCCTGATGACATCGGCGGCGCTCGCCGCGAACCTTCGGGTACTGGCCTGGGACGGCTACGCCGATGCCGACTGGGTCAAGGACTTCACCGCCGCGACCGGCATCGGCGTCGATGTCGTCTTCATCGGCAGCGACGACGAGATCTGGGCCAAGATCAAGGGCAGCGAGGGCCAGGACTTCGACGTCTTTGCTGTCAACACCGCCCAGTTGCAGCGCTACATCAAGGCTGACCTGGTGTCGCCGATCGACGTCACCAAGCTCGCCAACCAGAAAGACGTGCTGCCGCGCTTCCGCGACCTGACGGCGGTCAGCGGCGTGACCAAGGACGGCAAGGTCTACGGCATTCCGTTCTGCTTCGACTCCATCGGCCTGATCTACGACACCGACAAGATCAAGCCGGCGCCGACCTCGATGTCGGTTCTGTGGGACCCGGCCTACAAGGGCAAGGTGCTGGCGTATGATAATGGCGAGCACAATTTCTCGTTCACCGCACTGACGCTCGGCTACAAGGATCCGTTCAACCTCAATGAAGAGCAGATGGCTGCAGTCAAGGCCAAGCTGGTCGAACTCAAGCGCAACGTGCTCAGCTTCTACACCACCGCCGACGAGGCGCAGCAGATCTACCAAAACAATGATGTGGCCCTGATCTGGGCCAATTACGGCCAGCAGCAGGTCAAGGCGCTGCAGAAGATCGGCGCCCATGTCGCCTATGTCAATCCGAGCGAGGGCGCGCTTGCCTGGCTCGACAACTGGGTCATTTCCAAGGGTGTCCGTGATAATGCGGCAGCCGAGAAATGGATCGATTTCATGCTGAGCAAGAGGGTCGGCGGCGAGCTTTCCGAGCGCACCGGCTTCGGCAACACGGTGACGGAAACCGGCAGCGCCGGCGGCAACGACAAGCTGGTCTGGCTCAACAATGTCGAGGACCCGCTCAAGCGTTCGGACATGTGGAACGAGGTCAAGGCAACGCCCTGATCTTTGTGCCCTCTGCCTTCGAAGGACCCGGCGGTCCGGAGGTTCCGGACCGCCGAAGCGTATGCGAGAGTATTTCATGAACCAGAACACCGACCTCTTGACGCTGCGGTCCGTCTCGAAATCCTACGGCACGGTCCCCGTGCTGCACGACATCGACCTGTCGATCAAGGACGGTGAGTTCCTCACCGTTCTTGGACCATCCGGCTCCGGCAAGACCACGGTGCTGCGGCTGATCGGCGGGCTGGAACCCCTGACGTCGGGCGAGATACGCCTGGATGGGCAAGACATCAGCCGCATGCCGATCAACCGGCGGCCGTTCAACACCGTGTTTCAGGACTATGCGCTGTTCCCGCACCTGACCGTTTCCGGCAATGTCGGTTACGGGCTTTCGGTTCGCCATGTCCAGCGCAAGGAAATCGCGCGCCGAGTCGCGGAGGCGCTGGAACTGGTCCAGCTCGGGCGTTTCGCCGACCGCTTTCCGGCGCAGCTCTCCGGCGGTCAGCGCCAGCGCGTCGCACTCGCCCGTGCGCTGATCTGCCAGCCGCGCCTGATCCTGCTCGATGAGCCGCTCGCCGCACTCGACCTCGAACTGCGCCGGCAGATGCAGGTGTTCCTAAAGTCCATCCAGCGCGAAATCAGGACCACCTTCCTGTTCGTCACCCATGACCAGGAAGAAGCCATCGGCATGGCCGACCGGATCTGCGTCATGGAGGCCGGCCATATCCGCCAGCTCGGCACGCCGCACGACCTTTACTACAGACCGAATTGCGAATTCGTCGCGCGTTTCTTCGGCGAGAACAATCTGGTGGCCGGGAAACTCGGACCGGTCCAGGGCGAGCTGCGATCGATCGAGACGGCGCTCGGGCGCCTCATCTGTTCGATCAGCGACCAGCCGCATTTGAAAGCCGCAGCGGAAGGCGCCAGCGCTTACGCCGCGTTCCGTCCAGAAGCCTTGCACCTTGCGGATGCAAAGGACACCGACAACCGTTTTTCCGGCACGATCTCCGATCTGGCCTTTGCCGGCTCGTCGACCGTCGCCACCATCATGGCCGGCGCCGACAATGCCGCGCAGCGCTTGCGGCTGCGCGTGCCTAGCCGCGTCGACGGCAGCGCGCTCAAATCCGGCGAGGCTGTATCGCTTTCGTTTGCGCCGCATGAAGGCCATCTGGTGCTGGCATGAGCGAAGCCGGATCGACACTGCCTGCGGAAAGACGGCTGTCACTGCTGGTGACGGTGCTGGCGTTTGCCTTGCCGGTGGTCTTCGTCCTGGTGCCGCTGGCGATCTTCCTCGGCTACAGTTTCTTCAGCGTCGACCAGGGCACGATCGTCTACGGCTTGTCGCTGGGCAACTATGTCAGGTTCTTCACCGATCCGGTCTTTCTGCCGGTGTTCTGGAACACCATCGTGCTGTGCGTGTCGGTGGCCATCATCTGCATCCTGCTTGCCTATCCCGCCGCCTATTTCCTGACGACGCTGAAAGGCCGCTGGCGCTACGCCTTGCTGATGCTGCTGCTGGTGCCACTGCTGATGAGCTACGTCATCAAGATCTATGCGATCCGCAGCATCCTGGGCCTCAACGGCTTCCTCAACAAGGCGCTGGTGGCGCTTGGTATCCTGCAGGAACCGTCGACGCTTTTTGTGTTCAACATGAACGCCATCCTTTTGACGCTGACCCTGCTCCTGATCCCCTTCGCCATCCTGCCGATCTTCCTGTCGCTGGAGCGGATTCCGCAGGTGCTGCTGCGCGCATCCGACGATGTCGGCGCGAGCGGCTTGCAGACCTTCCTGCGCATCACCTTGCCGCTCAGCCTGCCCGGCGTCGCTTCGGCGGCGAGCTTCGTCTTCGTGCTGGCGATCGGCGATTTCCTGACGCCGCAAATGGTCGGCGGCATCAGCGGCTTCACCTTCGGCCGCATCCTCTACAGCCAGTTCGGCACGGCCTATAACTGGCCGTTCGGCGCGGCGCTGTCGGTGGCGCTGGCCGTCGTGGTGATCGCCGCAATCCTCGTCGGCGAACGCTTTGGCCGCAACCCGGGGACTTCGGTATGAGCGCCCTGCCCCGACTGTCCACGATCTTTCTGGCCGTGATCACGACACTGGTTGCGGTGCTGCTCTACAGCCCACTGTTCGTGCCGATCGTGTCGTCGTTCTTCACCATTTCGCATGGCTCCGTCGACTGGTCGTCGCCGACCCTGTCGACCTATGTGGCGCTGGCTGAAAACCACGACATATTGGTCGCTCTGCGCACGACGCTGATCGTCGGCGTCTGCACCGTCATCCTGTCGGTGGTCAGCGGAACGCTGCTGGCGCTCTATTATCATGGGCGCCGTTCCGGACGCTCGCTGCTGCAGTTCATCATCTTCCTGCCGTTCCTGATGCCGCCGATCATCAGCGGCCTGGCGCTGCTGATCTTCTTCCGCGAGATCGGCCTCGAACGCTCGCTGCTGACGGTCGTTATCGGCCATACGGTTTTCGTGTTGGCGATAGTCTACCGCACGGTACTGATGCGGCTGCAGTCGATGAGCCGCACGCTGGTTGAAGCGTCCTACGATCTCGGTGCCACGGGCTGGCAGACCTTCTGGCGCATCATCCTGCCGAACCTGTCGAGCGCCATGGTCGGCGGCGCCATCCTGGCCTTCGCCCTGTCATTCGACGAGACCATGATCACCATCCTGGTCACTGGCACGCAAAGCACGCTGCCGGTCAGGCTGTGGGCGATGATGCGGCTTGGCTTCTCACCCGATATCAATGCGCTGGTGGCGCTGATCCTGATGTTCACCGTGCTGCTCTGCGTGCTCGCCGCCCGCTTTCTCATCCCCAGGCAAGTTGCGACGGAACGGACGTGAGTGCCGGGCAAGAGCGCCGCAATGAGGCAACCATATTCTTGGCCCGGCATCGATGCTGACATAATCGATGCCGGACCAAACGGAATGATGCTTACTGAAGCTTGGCCTGCAAGGCGTTGACATCGTCGGTGGTCATTTCACCGTCCGTCGCTACCTTGCCGTCGACGATCTTCCACAGCCGGAACGGGCCTGTGATGTCGCCATATTTATCGAAGGCGACCGGGCCGATGACGCCTTCGTAGCGGATCGGCTTGCCGTCCTTGATCAGGCCGAGCGCCTTGGCGAACTCTTCCTTGCCAGCAAAGATCGGCGTGCCGGCCGGATCGACCGCCTTGTACATCGCGTCCTTGATCTTGGCCGGGTCCTCAGAGCCGGCAATGGCGATGGCGAGGCCAACAATCGCGCCGGCGTCATAGGAACGGTCGGCTGCCGGATTGGTCGGTTCGATGCCGGAGAATTCCTTATAGTTCTTGGTGAAATACTCCGTCGAGGCCGTCGGGCTGGTGCCGGACGACGTGCCGTAAGCTTCCTTCAGATAATCGGCGCCGACGGATTCGATGAAGTCCGGGCTGTTCATGCCGTCATTGAGCAGGAATTTCTGCACGCCGCCCTGCGAGATCCAGGTGCGGGCGACCGTGGCGCCGTCGACCGGTGTGCTGACGAGGTAGAGACCGTCCGGTTCACCGGCCATTGCCGCGGTGACTTCGGAGGCATAGCTCGACTGCTTTTCATTGTAAGGCGTGTCGGAGACGATGGTGCCGCCGAGCGCTTTGTAGGCACGCGAGAATTCGGCCACCATGTTGACGCCGAAATCGTTGTTGACGTGGATGATCGACAGCTTCTTGAAACCCTTGTCGATGGCATATTTGGCGGCGGCGACACCCTGTAGCGCATCGGAGGTGATGGTGCGGAAGAAGATGCCGTTGGTCTTGCCGTCGCGGCCGAGCGCGGTGAGCGTCGGCGAGGACGATGCCGGGGAGACCTGGACGATCTTGGCCGGTGCCGTGACCGATGTCAGGATTGGGATCGACACCGAAGAAATGATGCCGCCGATGATCACAGGCACTTTCTTGACCTGCACAAGCTGAGTGGCGGCGTCGACCGCGATGTTGCCCTGGCTCTGGCTGTCGCGCGTGTCGGTGACGAGATCGCAGCCGCGCACTCCGCCGGCTCCGTTGATGTCGCGGAAGGCCATCTCGACCGACTTGGCGCCGGCCTGGCCGTATTCACCGGCCGGGCCGGTCAGCTCCATGACGAGGCCGACGGTGATCTTGCAGTCGGCGGCCTGAGCAGCACCCGCCATCGTGACGAGGGCCAGCGCTGTGGTGAGTTGGAGTATCGTCTTTGTCATTGTTGTTCCCCTTTCGTTACTCGACTGTATTTGAACTCTGGAGCTTGTTCAGCGTTCCGGCACCTGCAGCCAGGTTTCATGCAGATGTCGCCATTCGACGCCGTTGGGCGCCGATGAACTGGTGGTGAAGACGGCGCTCGATTGACGGCGGCTGTGCTTGCCTGCGCGCAGCTGCGCTTCGACATAGAGGACGACGATAATATCCGCGTCCTGCCAGCCGGGCCGGATGTCCTCGATCGAAATGGCGAAACCATCGTCGCAGGAAGCACGGCTTGCGCGGACATGGTCGACGACCGCTTCGCGATCGAGGATCTGCCCGTCCGGCGCCACCATGCTGAGGTCCTTGCCCATGGCGCGTTCGAAGCGGCCGAAGTCCACCGTGTTGGCTCGCGCGGCGACGAACCAGTCGACGAAGAAGCGGTGCAGGTCGATGATTTCGGCGCTGGCGCGTGAAAACAGGGAGGGTTCGCCGCTCATTTCTTCCCCGCATTGAGGTTGTAATGCATGATCGAACCGTGGCGGCCGCGGCGGTCGCGCTCCAGCGTGTAGACGTCACCTTCGAGGCCGGTGCCTTGCGCGATGACGGCCGCAATCCGCTCCCGGTCCTCGGCGTCGAGCGCAACGTCCATGATTTTCGCATTGGCGATGGCGTGGGCCTGGTTGCGGGCGCCGACGATGACCGCCGCCACTTGCGGCTGCTCCAGCACCCAGGCGCTGGCGATGGTGGCGACGTCAACGCCGTGGCGGTCGCCAACGGCCTTCAGCGCCTGCAGCAGGTGCTGGAACAGCTCCCAGCCGCCAAAATCATCGATGATCAGCTTGTACTTGACCAGCGAGCGGTTTTCGAGCGGCGTGGCGGGCTCGGCCGCACCGAGCCATTTGTTGCTGAGGAAGCCGCCGGCAACTGAGCCATAGCAGAGGAAGCTGACGCCGTTCTGTTTTGCGAGCGCGGCCAGGCTGTTGCCCGGGCGCTGGTCGAGCACGGAATATTGCAGTTGCTGGCTGACCAGTGGGATGCCGGCAGCGAGTATCTCGGCGAGCCTTGGCGTGTCGAAATTGGTGGTGCCGAGATTGCGCACCTTGCCCTCCAACCGAAGCTCGTTGAGCCAGCCCATGGCATCGACATAGCGCGGCTGTTCATAGTCCCACCAATGGAACTGCACGAGATCGAGCCGCTCGGTCTTCAGCCGCCGCAATGACTGGTCGACGATGCGCCTGATGTAGTCGCGGCTGATACTGGCCAGCCGTTCGAGGTCGGGCACCAGCTTGGTGTGCACCTTCATCCGGGCCGCGACGTCGAGGCCGCGCTCGCTGGCCAGCTGCAGGCGCGCGGCACCGATCAGCTCCTCGACGCCGGTGTAGATGTCGGCGCAATCATAGGTCCAGATGCCGGCATCGAAAGTGGCGATCAGATCGGCCACCGCCTGGCTGCGATCAATGGCGCCGTGGCCGCCAGCCAGCTGCCAGCCGCCGCGAATGACGCGCGAGATGGTGTAGCCGGGGCCGAGTTCGAAGGTCTTGGCGGTCATCTAAGGTCATCCTCTTTCGGCAGCGGCACCGCCGTCGTCTCGGCGTGGCTGAACCGCCGCTTGGCGGCCCTGACGATCCGCAGCCGGCTGCCGCAATTGGGATCGGGACAAGCGATCTCGGCGTCCGAGGTCATCCAGTCGTTCGGGTGGGTTGGGCGCTGCTTGGCTGCCAGCAGCGGCAACACGGCGGCGATCGAATAGATCGAAAAACCCTGCCCTGCCGGCATCGACAGCATCTCGCCCTTGAGCTCGAAATAGTCGCCTTCCTTGGCGCCGCAATAGATAGGTTTGTCCTTGGGGATGATCGCCTCGACGCGAAGGTCGAACAGCTCGAAACCGTCGTCGGCCATGTCAGGCCTCCATCAGGCTGAAGGTGACATCGCAGGCGCCGTTGCGGCGGATGACACCGCACGCGGCGGCGAACCGGTCACGCTCTTCGACGCGCACCTGCGCCACCACACTGCCGGCCAGCCAGCCTATCGGGAACAAGAGCCGCGCGCCCTGCCCGTAGTAGAGGCCAATGTCGAAGATCGCATTGGGATTGCCGCCCCACATGCGTGGCGGCACGTAGGACAGTACGATGTCGCCCGGCTGCGGGTTCAGCGTCGCGTTCTCGGCCGGCAACGGTTTTGCATAGGCCTGGCCCTCGAGGTCGGCTGATGGAACCGGACAGGAAATCTCAGGCCCCGTCCACATCGCATGGATGCCCGGAACAACGCGTGGCGTGCCGAGGTAGGCCAAGAGGAAGGCAGCGTTTTCCGGCGCCTTCTCGGGCAGCAGCAATGCCGTTACGGAAAGCTGCGAGCGCGGCTCGGTGATCCTGATGGCGGTCATGTCTGGTCTTTCACGGCGGCGGCCTGCAGCTTGCTGCGCAGGAAGGTGAAGGGTCGGCTGATGTCGGCGACCAGCGACTCGCGCGCCGCCTGCGCATCCTGCGTGGACAGCGCCGTGACGATGCGGCGGTGATATTGGGCGGTGTCGACCTCGCCGGCTTCCGAGAAGGCGTAGATGGCGACACGAATGCAGGGACCCGATTGCAGCCACAGGCTCTCGATCATCGGGATCAGCACGGCCGAACCGCAGGAGCGGTAGATCTCGAAATGAAAGCTCTGGTTGAGCGTCACTTCGCGGTCGACGTCCTTCTTGTGTTTCAAAGCCCGCATCTCGTCCCATTCGGCGAGGATGGTTTCGATGGTGGCGATCTGGCGCGGACCCATGCGGGCGGCGGCCAGCGCGATCGCCTCGCCCTCGATCAGGATGCGAGCCCGCAGGAGATCGTCGAGGCGTTCCAGCGTGATCGGCGGCACGCGCACCGAACGGTTGGGCAGCGCCTCCAGCGCCTTTTCCGTGATCAGCCGGCCGAGCGCCTCGCGCACCGGCATGGTCGAGGTGACCAAGGCGTCAGCCAGGCCACGGATGGTCAGCACCTGGCTCGGTTCGAACAGGCCGCCAATCAGGGCGCGGCGCAGCTCGGAATACACGCGGTCCTGCACGGTCTCGAGGCCGACCGGAGCAAGCT
>NZ_RZPL01000013.1:0-20726 GCF_004022805.1 Mesorhizobium sp. M7A.F.Ca.CA.002.04.1.1
GGATCAGGGTTCATCGTCGTCAGCCGGCGGCTCGACCGGCACTTCGGCCTCTGCCGTTTCGGCTTCCGGCGCGTCCGGAATGCGCACGTCGATGATCTTGGCACCGGGAAAGCGCGCCAGGATGGCGGCCACTGTCGGGTCGCTCTTGGCATCGAGAAAAGCCGTCTCGCGTTTGGCCGATTCCATTTCGGCGAGCGTCTGGCCGCCCTCTTCCTTCGACAGCGAGACAAGCCAGCTGCGACCGGTCCAGGCGCGCAATTTCGTCGTCAGGTCGTTGAGCAGCATCTTGGGCGCATCGCTGGTCAGGCCAACGTCGATGCGGCCGGGCTCGATGCGTACAAACCGGATGCAGCTTTTGACCAGCACCTTGAAGGCGATGTCGCGCTGCGCGTCTGCCAGGGCAATGATGTCGGCCAGCGATTTCAGCGGCGCCGATTGCGCCTCCGTGACCGGCTCCGGCGGAGCGACGTAGGGAACGGGCGCAGGCGAGGCTTCGACCAGCCGCATGGTCTGCGCGCCGCCCGGGCCAGACGGCATGCGCGTCTGCGCCACCGCGCTGGCGCCGTTGCCTCCCCCTGCAGGCGCCCCATTTGGGCGCAGCGCGCCATTCTGCGCCGGCGCGGCGCCTTCAAGCGATCTCAACGCCTCGTCCAGCGTCGGCAGGTCGGCGGCATGCGCCAGCCGGATCAGCACCATTTCGGCGGCACTGACCGGCCGGTTGGAGGACTGCACCTCTGGAATGCCCTTGAGCAGCATCTGCCACGTCCGCGACAGCACCCTGACCGACAGCGTCCTGGCGAAATCGGCGCCGCGCTGCCGCTCGTCCTCGGATAGCGAGGCATCCTCGATGGCCGTCGGCACGAAACGCAGCCGGGTGACGAGGTGGTTGAATTCGGCAAGGTCGGTCAGCACGGCGGCCGGATCGGCGCCGGTATCGTATTGCGCACGGAATTCGCCAAGGGCTGCCGCGATATCGCCTTTCATCACATGTTCGAACAGGTCGACGATGCGGGCGCGGTCGGCAAGCCCCAGCATCGCCCGAACGGCATCGGCGCCGACAGAGCCGGCGCCATGGGCGATCGCCTGGTCGAGGATGGAGAGCGAATCACGAGCCGAGCCCTCGGCGGCGCGCGCGATCATCGCCAGCGCATCGTCGTCGACCGAAATGCCTTCCTTGGCCGAGATCGAAGCGAGATGCCCGACCAGCGCGCCGGCGTCGATGCGCCTCAGGTCGAAGCGCTGGCAGCGCGACAGGACGGTGATCGGGACCTTGCGGATCTCGGTGGTGGCAAAGATGAATTTGACGTGCGGCGGCGGCTCTTCCAGCGTCTTCAGAAGGCCGTTGAAGGCCTGCGTCGACAGCATGTGCACTTCGTCGATGATGTAGACCTTGTAGCGGGCCGAGACCGGCGCGTAGCGCACGCGCTCGATGATATCCCTGATGTCGTCGATGCCGGTGTGCGAGGCGGCGTCCATCTCGATGACGTCGACATGGCGGCCTTCCATGATCGCCTGGCAATGTTCGCCGAGGACGGCAAGGTCGACCGACGGCTGGTCGATATCAGCGGTTTTATAGTTCAGGGCGCGCGCGAGGATGCGCGCCGTCGTGGTCTTGCCGACGCCGCGCACGCCGGTCAGCATCCAGGCCTGGGCGATACGGCCGGTGGCAAAGGCGTTGGTGAGGGTGCGCACCATCGGCTCCTGGCCGACCAGCTCGGAGAAGTTCGAAGGACGGTACTTGCGTGCCAGCACGCGATAGGCGGCGGCCTTGCCTATCTCCAGGCTTTTTGGTCCCGAATTTCCGGCTTCGCTCATACGCCCGTAAAGCTCCAAATGGCCGCGCCCGAAGGCGGCCGATTCCTGCGCATAGTCTCGCCCGCGCTGCAATGCGTCGTCAATGTCGCGAGAGGGGCCGATGAGGTGGGAGGCTGGAACAATGACCCGTTCCGGGCTCGTTAGGGCTGCTTCCTTCCGGACCTGACCCGGTTGGCGAGTGGATCGTCCACCACCAACCTCCCGCTTTCCATATCGGCAATTGCGCGACGAAATGCAAGTGCGCCGCAGAAATCGCAAAAATATGGAATTGGCGCACCAAAGCGTGAGGGGCGCAATGATTCGCTTGCAGCCCCCCTGCCGCCGCTCTAGCGTTCCTGCGTTTGAGGAAAACAAGAAAAGCAAGGGAAACGCCGATGCTGCCGGGCCTGAAGGCCGGATTCACGCTGGACGCACGGCTGGAGGCGGACAGCGAGCAGTTGATGTGGCTTGGGCTGTGCGAGCTGCGGGTGATGAACGACCGCCGCTGGCCCTGGTTGCTGCTGGTGCCGCAGCGCCCCGGCGCGGAGGAAATCCACGACATGACGCCGCTCGACCAGGCGATGCTGACCTTCGAGACCAATATGGTGGCGCAGGCGCTGAAGAAAGCGACCGGCTGCACCAAGATCAACACCGGCGCGCTCGGCAACATCGTGCGCCAGTTGCACATCCATGTCATCGCGCGTTCGGAAGGCGATCCCGGCTGGCCAGGTCCTGTGTGGGGACATGGCCTGCGAGAGCCCTATCAGCGTTCCGACTTGCGACGGTTTGCCGAAACGATCAAGGCGGCGCTATAAGCGTTCCCCGTGTCCATCCCTCAACATATTCCAGAGTCCCCATGAGCTTCCGCCTGTTTGACGCGCCTTTGCGCGAGCCGAGCCAGTTCGTCGGCTTCGCCGGCAACACGATCGACCGGCAGTCCGAGAACCGCGCCGACGATTCGGTCGACAAAGCGCTGGCCGATCCGGCGACGCGGCTGCTTCTGATGCATGGCGGCCGGCTCTATCTGAAGCTCGGCGATGGCGGCGCTCTCGATCCCTGGTTCGGTGCGACCGAGAGCGAGCCCTTCAAGGTTTCCCTGGCGCAAGGCATCCTGCTCGGCTTTTCCGAACGAGGACCGGTGCTGGCCGTGCCCGCCGGCGTCGAACCCGAACAGCTTCCGGAAACAGTCAAGGCCATCGACTACCGCTCGGTCTACATGCAAGGGCTGATCGACGAGGCGGCGGCCGGCGCGATGGCGCAAGGGGCGGCTTTGCTCGCCTGGCATGCCAGCCATCGCTTCTGCAGCAAATGCGGCACGGAATCGCAGATGCGGGCCGGCGGCTACAAGCGGCATTGCCCGAATTGCGGCACCGAGCATTTTCCGCGCACCGACCCGGTGGCGATCATGCTGACGGCGACGCGGGAGAAGTGCCTGCTCGGACGCGGTCGGCATTTCGCGCCGGGCATGTATTCGGCCCTCGCCGGCTTCATCGAGCCGGGCGAGACGATCGAGGCGGCGGTGCGCCGCGAGACGCTGGAGGAGGCCGGCATCCGGCTTGGCCGCGTCGTCTACCACGCCAGCCAGCCCTGGCCGTTCCCCTATTCGCTGATGATCGGCTGCTTCGGCGAGCCGCTCAATGACGATATCCAGGCCGACCTCAACGAGCTTGAGGACTGCCGCTGGTTTTTTCGCGACGAGGTGCGCCGGATGCTGGAAAGGACGCACCAGGACAATCTGATCACGCCGCCGAAAGGCGCCATTGCGCATCACCTCATCCGCGCCTGGGTCGATTCAGAATGATGGCAGCGAACACCTAAAGACATTGCAGGAGCAGGACATGATCCGTCACACCGTCGTTTTCACGCTGAAGCATCCGCCGCATTCGCTGGAGGAAAAGCGGTTCCTGGTCGACGCCAAGAGGATCCTCACCGCGATCAGGGGCGTCACGCATTTCGAGCAATTGCGGCAGATCAGCCCCAAGAACGACTATCGTTTCGGCTTCTCGATGGAGTTCGCCGACCAGGCCGCCTACACCAGGTACAACGACCATCCAGACCATGTCGCCTTCGTGCGCGACCGCTGGGTGCCGGAGGTCGAGACCTTCATGGAGATCGACTATGTGCCGCTGGGCGCGGTGATCTAGTCCGCAACCTTCCACTGCTCACGCGACTCGCTGGCCGGATAGACGCCGAGAATGCGCACTTCGCGCGAGAAGAAACGAAGCTCGTCCAGCGCCAGCTTGACCAGCGGGTCGTCGGGGTGGCCCTCGATGTCGGCGTAAAACAGCGTCGCCGTGAAAGCGCCCAGCTGGTAGCTCTCCAGCTTGGTCATGTTGATGCCGTTGGTGGCGAAGCCGCCCATGGCCTTGTAGAGCGCGGCCGGCACGTTGCGGACGCGGAAGATGAAGGTCGTCATCATCTTGACGTCGGGCGAAGGACGCTCGGCCCATTGCTTGTTCTTGGTCAGGACGACAAAGCGGGTGACGTTTGAGTCGGTGTCCTCGACGTTTTGCTCGATGATATCGAGCCCGTAGAGGGTCGCGGCCAGGGCCGGCGACAGCGCCGCCATGCTGCGGTCCTTGACCTCGGAGACCATTTTGGCGGCGCCGGCCGTGTCGCCGGCGACGATCGCCTTCCAACCGTTCTTGCGAACGTATTTGCGGCACTGGCCAAGCGCATGGATGTGGCTGTGCACCGTCTTGATCTCGTCGCGCTTGACGCCTGGCAGCACCATCAGCTGGAAATGGATCGGCAGGAAATATTCGCCGACGATGTGCAGCTTCGATTCCGGCAGGAGATGATGGATATCGGCGACGCGCCCGGCAATGGTGTTCTCGATCGGGATCATGGCGAGGTCGGCCTTGTTGGTCTCGACCGCGTTGAAGGCATCCTCGAAGGTCGGGCAGGGCAACGGCTCCATCGAAGGGAACATGTTGCGGCTGGCGGTGTCGGAATTGGCGCCCGGTTCGCCCTGGAAGGATATTCTGTTGGTCTTTTCAGGCATGCCGATATCTCAGGTTGAAAGGATTGTTCTGGCGCGTTCGAGGTCTTCAGGCGTGTCGACGCCGAGCGGCAGCGACTGGACGATCTCGGCGTCGATGCGCATGCCGGCTTCCAGCGCCCGCAACTGTTCCAGCCGCTCGCGCCGTTCGAGCGGCGACGGCTTGAGCGCGACGAAACGCTCGAGTGCTTCGCGGCGATAGGCGTAGAGGCCGACATGATGGTAGAGCGGCCCCTCGCCCCAAGGCGCTGTGGCACGGGTGAAATAGAGCGCCCTCAGCCTGCTGCCGGAAAGCGGCGAGCCGACGATCTTGACGACATTGGGATTGGTCTTTTCCTCATCGCGGACGATCTCGACGCCGAGCGTGGCGATGTCCACCGCACTGTCCTCGAAAGGCCTGAGCGACGCGGCGATGATCCGGGGATCGATGGTCGGCAGGTCGCCCTGCACATTGACGATGGTTTCGACCTTGCGCCCGGGGTCGAGAGCGACCAGCGCCTCGTGGATGCGGTCGGAGCCGGATTCGTGATCCATACGCGTCATCACGGCCTCGAAACCGTGCGCGCGCACCGCTTGCGCCACGCCTTGCGTGTCGGTCGCCACCACCACCCGGCCAAGGCCGGCTTCGGCGGCGCGGCGGGCGACATGGACGATCATCGGGGCGCCGGCGATGTCGGCCAGCGGCTTGCCCGGCAGGCGGGTCGAAGCCATGCGGGCCGGGATCAGGATCAGCGTGGACATTTCGGGTGCAAGGCGTCTCGAAAGAGGACAGGGAAAGTGGCAAAAGGTCTCACTGGAAGCGCCCTTATAGGTGTTGCAACGCCGCAGCAAAAGACCTAGTTTCCGCCCGATTTGACCGCCCTGGCAGGACGGTCACGATACCGACGGACGGAGTGGACGGTTCTGTCCGCCGGAAAAGGGAGCAAGGGGCGTATGGATTCCAACGAAGTCAACAAACTGCTCGCCGGATTGCTCGGAACCGTTTTCGTCGTCTTCTCGGTCGGCATTGTGTCCGATGCGCTGTTTGCGTCGCCGGCGCCGGAAAAGCCTGGTTTCGCCATCGAGGCCGCCGAGCCCGCCGAAGGCGGTCCGGCCGCGCCCGCCGCCGCGGCCAAGCCGATCGCCGATCTGCTGGCGACCGCCAATGTCGAGCAGGGTGCTGCCGTCTTCAAGAAGTGCCAGGCCTGCCATTCCGGCGAAAAGGGCGGCCCCAACAAGGTCGGCCCGGACCTGTGGGACCTCGTCGACCGTCCGGTCGCCGAGCATGAAGGCTTTGCCTATTCGGCCGGCATGAAGGAATTCTCCAAGGGCGGCACCGAGAAGTGGACCTACGACAACATCAACCACTTCATCACCTCGCCGAAGAAATTCGTGAAGGGCACCGCCATGGGCTTCGCCGGCCTGCCCAAGGACGAGGACCGCGCCAACGTCATCGCCTATCTGCGCACGCTGTCCGACAATCCCAAGCCGCTGCCGGCACCCGGTGCCGCCGCCGATGCAGGCGCCAAGCCTGCCGATGCAGCCGCTCCGGCAAAGCCGGCTGAGGGTGCCGCGCCGGCCGCTCCCGCCGCCCCGGCTCCGGCCGCACCGGCACCGGCGCCTGCCCAATAATTTCGATATCATCTCGACGACCTTGAAAAAGCCGGGTTCAGCCCGGCTTTTTTATTGGGAAAACCGCATAGGCGGCGACAAAGCCGCGCATGACGGTTTTCACGAGCGCCAAATCATCTAGATTGCCCATGAACGGGCATCGCGAAGAGGATAGTGCATGACGGTTGGCCGAACGCTTCTCAAGTCGTTGCTGGCGGCAGCCCTTCTGGCGGCGGGATTGCAGGCTGCCCGCGCCGACGAATGGCGCACCACCTCATCGCTGATCGGCGAGTCCAAATACGGCGCCAATTTCCAGCACTACGATTACGTCAATCCGAACGCGCCCAAGGGCGGCACGCTGAACTCGGTGGAACTCGGCACCTTCGACAGCTTCAATCCTTTCATCGCACGCGGCACCCCTGCCGCAGGATTGAACTATCAGGGTGGGCTCCTCTACCAGTCGCTGATGGCGAAATCCCTTGACGAGGGCAGCGTCAACCATCCCGAGATAGCAGACGCCTACAAGTACCCAGCCGATTTTTCATCCGCAACTTATCGGCTCGACCCGCGTGCCAGATGGCATGATGGCCAACCGATCACCGTGGATGACGTGATTTGGTCATTTAACTTTCTCAAAAAGGAAAGTCCGCAGTTCAACCGCTATTTCGCCAACGTCACCGAGGCGGTCGCCGTTTCAGATCGGGAAGTCGAGTTCCGTTTTGATCAGAAGGGTAATCGCGAGTTACCGCTGATCATGGCGGATGTGGTGGTGCTGCCGAAGCACTGGTGGGAAGGCACCGATGCCAACGGCAAGAAGCGCGACATCACCCAGCCAAGCCTTGAAATCCCGCTCGGCTCTGGACCCTACAAGATCGAGAGCTTCAAACCTGGTTCGGAAGTCGTCTGGCGACGCGTTCCGGACTTCTGGGCCGCCGATCTGGCCATCAATGTCGGGCGCAACAACTACGACACCAGACGCTACACCTACATTCTCGATGACAACGCCGCGTGGCAAGCCTTCACCAAAGGCGGATATGAGGACATCCAGGCTGAAAACAGTGCGCGATTATGGATGACGCGCTACAATTTTCCGGCTCTCAAAGCCGGCGATGTCATCAAGCGGGAGTTCAAGGCGACATCACTCGCCTCGATGCAAGGTTTCATGCTGAACACGCGACGGACAAAGTTCCAGGATCGGCGCGTGCGCGAGGCGCTCGGTTACGCCTTCGACTTCGAAACCTTGAACCGCACCCAATCCTTCGGCCTCAACACCCGCTCCAACAGCTATTTCATGGGCAGCGAACTTGCTTCGAGCGGACTGCCGCGGGGCAAAGAATTGGAGATCCTCAATCAATACAAGGGCAAGCTCCCGCCAGAACTGTTTACCCAGGAGTTCAAGCTTCCGGTCTTCGATAGCCCGAAGGCCGAGCGGTCGTACCTGCGCGAAGCGATCGATCTGTTTGCGGCGGCGGGTTGGAAAATCCAGAATGGCCGTATGACCAATGAGAAAAGCGGGGCGCCTTTTACCGTCGAGATTCTGGGCTTCGACCAGGGCGCCGAACAAACGGTCAATCCATTTGTAAATATGCTGGGAAAGATCGGCATCTCGGCTTCGTTCAGGATAGTCGATACCAGCCAGTACATCGCTCGCGTCAACAATTTCGACTACGACGTCATAACCTCTCGGCTGCCGCAGTCGGACTCGCCGGGCAATGAACAACGCGAGTACTGGAGTTCGAAGGCAGCCGATACACCGGGCTCACGAAATTACGCGGGGATCAAGGACCCAGTGGTCGACGCACTGGTTGAACGCGTTATCTTCGCGACGGATCGCGACGACCTGCTCGCCGCCACTCATGCGCTCGACCGGGTTCTGTTGTGGAATTTCTATTGCGTCCCGCAATTCACCCGATCAGTAACCTGGCTGGCCTACTGGAACAAATTCGGCATCCCGGAAAAACAGCCGACTTACTTGGGTCCCGACATCGATTCCTGGTGGATCGACCCGGACAAGGAGAAGGCGCTGGCGGCCAAATACAAGGGCGGCAATTGATGGCGGCCCTGCCCCGCCGCGACTTTCTCGCCCTGGGCAGTGCCGCGGCAGCCGCTGCCCTGTTGCCCGGCCGGGCCTTCGCCGACATTGCGACTGGCATCAAGCTGCATGGCCTGTCGGCCTTCGGCGACCTCAAATACAAGCCCGATTTCGCGCATTTCGACTACGTCAATCCGGACGCGCCCAAGGGCGGCCAGATGAATTTCGCGCCGCCGAACGCAACCCTCAATCAGAGCTTCCTGACCTTCAACACGTTGAATTTCCTGGTGTTGAAGGGGGAGGCGCCGCCGCGCGCCGAACTCTGTTTCGATTCGCTGATGACAAGCGCGCTCGATGAGCCGGATGCAGTCTATGGCCTGCTTGCCGAAACCGTTACCCTGTCGCCAGACCGCAACGGTTTCCGCTTCGTGCTGCGACCGCAAGCGCGTTTCCACGACGGCTCGCCGCTGACCGCGCAAGACGTTGTCTTTGCGCTGAAGCTCTATAAGGACAAGGGCCATCCGAACCTTTCCCAGGCGTTGCGGTACATGACCGACGTGGTTGCGGTCGATCCCACCACCGTCGATCTCACCCTCAACGGCAAGCAGTCGGCGCAAAACGTCCTTGCGATCGTGGGGATGCCGATCGTCTCCAAGGCATTTTATACGGCCAATGATTTCGATGCTTCGACCATGACGCCGCCGCTTGGCTCGGGTCCCTACAAGATTGGACGCGTGGCGGCCGGACAGACGGTCGAATATGACCGCGTCGCCGACTATTGGGGCCGCGATCTCCCGGTGAACCGCGGCCTCTACAATTTCGACCGCATCCGCATCGACTTCTATCTTGACCGGCAGGCGGCATTCGAGGCCTTCAAGAAAGGCGACACGCATTTTCGCGAGGAATTCACCTCACGGGTATGGGCGACCGGATACGACTTTCCGGCGCTGAAGGACGGCAAGGTCCTCAAACGGGAATTTCCCGGCGAGAAGACGCCAGACATGCAGAGCGTCGCGCTGAACCAGCGTCGTCCGCAATTCCGCGATGAGCGGGTGCGGCGGGCGATCGCCAGATGCTTCGATTTCGAATGGATGAAGCGGGCCTTGTTTTACGGCTCCTACGAGCGCTCTCAATCGAACTTCGAACGATCGGATTACAAGGCCGAAGGCCTGCCCTCGCCTGACGAATTGGCCCTGCTGGAGCCATTCCGGGCCGAGTTGCCGCCAGAGGTTTTCGGTGAAGCGGTAACACAGCCCCTGTCCGACGGTTCGGGCCATGACCGCAAGCTGCTGGGCGAGGCTTCGAGATTGCTTGCGCAAGCCGGCTGGAAGCGCGACGGCAGTTTCGTCGTCAATGACAAGGGTGAGCGGCTGCGGGTCGAAATGCTGGCGGAGGACGATGGCATCGTTCGTATCTACACCCCGTGGTCGGAGAATATGAAGGCGATCGGGATCGACGCATCGATCCGGCAAATCGATTCGGCGCAGTATGAGCAGCGGCACAGCAATTACGACTTCGATCTTGCCTTGCTGCATTGGTCGATCGGGGCGACGCCGACTGACGACAGCCTGCAGATGCTCTATGATTCCCGCATGGCGAAAATCCCGGGGCAGCGCAACTATCCCGGCACCGAAAGCAAGGCCATCGACGCCCTGATCGCGGCAGCAGCCAAGGCGAAAGACCGTATAGAACTCGTCACGGCGCTCAGAGCGCTCGACCGGGTCTTGCGCGCGCGGCTGGACTGGATTCCAACATACTATCTGGCGAATCACCGCGTCGCCTATTGGGACATGTTCGGCTTTGTCGAACAGAAGCCTGATTTCGGCTTTCCGGTCGAGACGCTGTGGTGGTTCGATAAGGGCAAGGCGGCAAGAATTGGCAAAGGCTGAGATGTTCGCTCAACGAGGGCAGAAGGCCTGATGGGCGCCTATATCCTGCGCCGCATCCTTTTGATGATCCCGACGCTGTTCGGCATCATGGCGATATCCTTCGCCGTCATCCAGTTCGCCCCCGGCGGTCCGGTCGAACAGGTCATCGCCCGGCTGACCAATCAGGGCGGCAGCGACCGCCTCGGCGGTGGTGGCGGCGACGCGGGTGCCGGCGGCAATTTCGATGCCGCCGGTGACGTCAGCTCGAAATATCGCGGTGCGCAGGGGCTCGATCCGGAATTCATCAAGAAGCTGGAAAAGCAGTTCGGCTTCGACAAGCCGCCGCTCGAGCGCTTCGGCATGATGCTGTGGAACTATGCCCGCTTCGATTTCGGCGACAGCTATTTCCGCGACATTTCGGTGCTCGACCTGATCCTGGAAAAAATGCCGGTGTCGATCTCGATCGGGCTGTGGATCACGCTGTTGTCCTACCTGATCTCGATCCCGCTCGGCATCCGCAAGGCGGTCAAGGACGGCACTCCCTTCGACGTCTGGACCAGCGGCGTCGTCATTGTCGGCTATGCCATTCCGGGCTTCCTGTTCGGCATCATGCTGATGGTGCTGTTTGCCGGCGGGTCTTTCTGGGACTGGTTTCCGTTGCGCGGCCTCACCTCGGACAATTGGGATCAATTGTCGTGGTGGGGAAAGATCGTCGACTATTTCTGGCACATGACATTGCCGCTGACCGCGCTGGTGCTGTCGGCCTTCGCCACCACGACGCTGCTGACCAAGAACTCGTTCCTCGAAGAAATCCGCAAACAGTATGTGGTGACGGCGCGGGCCAAGGGTCTGTCGGAACGGCAGGTGCTCTACGGCCACGTCTTCCGCAACGCCATGCTGATCGTCATCGCCGGTTTTCCCGGCGCCTTCATCTCGGCCTTCTTCACCGGCTCGCTGCTGATCGAGAACATCTTCTCCCTCGATGGCCTCGGTCTGCTCGGCTTCCGGTCGGTGGTCGAGCGCGACTATCCGGTGGTGTTCGCCAATCTCTACATCTTCTCGCTGCTGGGGCTGTTCGTCGGGCTCTTGTCCGACCTGCTCTACACCTGGGTCGATCCGCGCATCGATTTCGAGCGGAGAGACGTCTGATGTCGGAGGCTACAGTCCCCGTCAACGCGGCACCCGCGCGGATCAAGCGGCCGTTTCTGTCGCCGCTCAACAAGCGCCGCCTGCAGAACTTCAAAGCCAACCGCCGCGGCTACTGGTCGCTGTGGATCTTCCTCGTCCTGTTCGTGCTGTCGCTGTTTTCCGAGTTCATCGCCAACGACAAGCCGATCATCGCTTCCTACAAGGGCGAAATCCTGTTTCCGGTGCTGGTCGCCTACCCCGAGGAAAAATTCGGCGGCTTCTATGCCGTCACCGATTATCGCGATCCGGTCATCCAGGACGAGATCAACGCCAATGGCTGGATGATCTGGCCGCCGGTGCGCTACTCCTATCAGACGGTCAACAACGCTATTCCCGAAGCAGCACCGGCCAGGCCGTCGTGGCAGTATGACGCCAAGACACGCTGCAACCAGTATCCGCAGGGTGCTGCCGACCCCGCCTGCATCGTCGGCAACTGGAATTGGTTGGGCACCGACGACCAGGCGCGCGACGTGCTGGCGCGCGTCATCTACGGCTTCCGCATTTCGGTGCTGTTCGGCCTGATCCTGACCGCCGGCTCGGCCTTGATCGGCGTCGCGGCCGGCGCCGTGCAAGGTTATTTCGGCGGCTGGACGGATCTCTTGTTCCAGCGTTTCATCGAGATCTGGTCCGCCATCCCGGTGCTCTATCTCCTGCTCATCGTCGCCGCCATCCTGCCGCCGGGCTTCTTCATCCTGCTCGGCCTGATGCTGCTGTTCTCCTGGGTGGCGCTGGTCGGCGTGGTGCGGGCCGAGTTCCTGCGCGCCCGCAATTTCGAATATGTCAACGCGGCCCGGGCGCTCGGCGTGCCCAACCGCACCATCATGTTCCGGCACCTGCTGCCTAATGCCATGGTGGCGACATTGACCTTCATGCCCTTCCTGCTCTCGGGCTCGATCTCGACGCTGACCTCGCTCGACTATCTCGGCTTTGGCCTGCCGCCCGGCTCCGCCTCGCTCGGCGAATTGCTCAAGCAGGCGCAGCGCAACCTCAATGCGCCGTGGCTCGGCATTTCCGGCTTCGTCGTCATCTCGCTGATGCTGTCCCTGCTGGTCTTCGTCGGCGAGGCGACGCGCGACGCCTTCGATCCGCGCAAGACGTTCAGATGAGCGAAGCCCCCTTGCTCAGCGTACAGGACCTCAGCGTCGCCTTCAGCCAGGGCGGCGGCCAGTCGACGGCTGTCGACCACATCTCGTTCGACATCGCCAAGGGCGAGACGGTGGCGCTGGTCGGCGAATCCGGCTCCGGCAAATCGGTCTCGGCGCTTTCGGTGCTGAAGCTTTTGCCCTATCCAAGCGCCAGCCACCCCTCGGGAAAGATCGTGTTCCAGGGCAACGACCTGCTGGCGATGAGCGAGAAGCAGTTGCGGCAGGTGCGCGGCAACAAGATCACCATGATCTTCCAGGAGCCGATGACCTCGCTCAATCCGCTGCACACGATCGAGCATCAAATCGTCGAGATCCTGAAGCTGCACCAAGGCATGGCCGACCGCCCCGCCAAGGAGCGCACCCTGGCCCTGCTCAACGAGGTTGGCATCCGCGATCCGCACAAGCGCCTCGATGCCTATCCACACCAGTTGTCCGGGGGCCAGCGCCAGCGCGTGATGATCGCCATGGCGCTGGCCAACGAGCCCGAACTGCTGATCGCCGACGAGCCGACGACGGCGCTCGACGTCACCGTTCAGGCGCAGATCCTCGAACTGCTGGCCGGCTTGAAGAGCCGCAAGGGCATGTCGATGCTGTTCATCACCCATGATCTCGGCATCGTGCGCAAGATTGCCGACCGCGTCTGCGTGATGACCAAGGGCAAGATCGTCGAGACCGGCCCGACCAAGGAGATCTTCGCCAATCCGCAGCATGCCTACACAAGGCATCTGCTGGCGGCCGAGCCGAAGGGCAAGCCGCCGGCCGCCAATGCCGACGCCAAGCCCGTCATGACCGGCAAGGACATAAAGGTCTGGTTCCCGATCAAGCAGGGCTTCTTCCGCCGCACCGTCGACAATGTGAAGGCAGTGGACGGCATCGATGTCACCGTGCGCGCCGGCCAGACGCTCGGCGTGGTCGGCGAATCCGGCTCCGGCAAGACGACGCTCGGCTTGGCGCTGGCGCGCATGATCTCGTCGACCGGCATGATCCAGTTCAACGGTCGCGACATCAACCAGCTGTCCTTCAATGCAATGCGGCCGCTCAGGCGCGAATTGCAGATCGTCTTCCAGGATCCGTTCGGCTCGCTCAGCCCGCGCATGTCGATCGCCGAGATCATCGAGGAAGGCCTCAAGATCCACGAGCCGAAGCTGTCGCCCGACGAGCGCGACGACAAGGTGGCCGCCGTGCTGAAGGAGGTTGGGCTCGATCCGGCGACCCGCAACCGCTACCCGCACGAGTTTTCCGGCGGCCAGCGCCAGCGCGTTGCCATCGCACGCGCCATGGTGCTCAACCCGCGCTTCGTCATGCTGGACGAGCCGACATCGGCACTCGACATGAGCGTGCAGGCGCAGGTCGTCGACCTGCTGCGCAGCCTGCAGGCCAAGCACGATCTCGCCTATCTCTTCATCAGCCATGATTTGAAAGTCATCCGGGCGCTCGCCAACGACGTCATCGTCATGCGCAATGGCAGGATCGTCGAAGCCGGCCCTTCCCAGCAGATTTTTGAAAATCCGCAAACCGACTATACTCGGGCGCTGATCTCGGCCGCCTTCAAGATCGAGACGGCACCGGTCGGCATCGTCAGCGAGTGATTTGCGTAAAGAGGGACTAAAGGACCGCAATGGAAAAAGGCCGCATCCTGCTTGCCGTCACCGGCTTTCATCCGCAGCGCTGGCGCGACCTGCTGTCGGCCGAACGCGAGGTGGTGCTGGAGCCGGACGGCGCCAGCGACCCCTCGATCACCTATGCCGTTGTATGGAAGCAGAAGCCGAACATCCTGGCGTCGCTGCCCAATCTGCGCGCCATCTTCTCGATCGGCGCCGGCGTCGACCATATCTTCGCCGATCCCGGCCTGCCCGACGTGCCGATCGTCAAAATCGTTGCCGACAACCTCACCCAGTACATGACGGAATATGTCGTCTGGCGGGTGCTCGACCATCACCGCCAGGGCCTGCTCTACCGGTCGCAGCAGTCGAAGAAGATCTGGCATGAGCCGCAGCAGAGGCCTGCCGGTGACATTTCGGTCGGCATCATGGGCCTCGGCAGTCTCGGCCGCGCCGCGGCCTCGGTGCTGCTCTCGCTCGGCTTTGCCGTCAATGGCTGGTCGCGCACCGACAAGGCCATGCAAGGCGTCGCGACCTATTCCGGCGAAGCTGGATTGATCCCCTTCCTCAAGGCAACCGACATCCTGGTGGTGCTTCTGCCGCTGACGCCGGAGACCAAGGGCATCATCAACTACGGCGTGCTGAAGGAGCTGCGGAAACGCAACGGCCTCGGCGGCTCGGTGCTGATCAATGCCGGGCGTGGCCGCCTGCAGAAGGATGCCGACATTTTGCGGGCGCTGGATGACGGCACGTTGAAGGAGGCAAGCCTCGACGTGTTCGAGGTCGAACCGCTGCCGAAGACCAGTCCGCTGTGGGGGCATCCGAAAGTGTTCGTGACGCCACACGCGGCGGCGACCTCCGATCCGGTGCATCTGGCGCCGATCATGCTGCGCCAGATGGACGCCTTCGAACGCGGCGAAAAGCTCGACAATCTGGTGGACCGCGATGCAGGGTATTAGCCAGGACAAGGCCTCATCGGGCCAGGTCCCACTCCCGGAAGCACTTCTTGATTGCCCGCAGTGACGATAACTGCACCTTTGGCAGATCAATCTGCTCGAACATAGCCAGGTAGCGTTTGCGATTTTTCGGCGTGGCGACAGTGATATGGCGGATCATATCCCATTTGACGCTGTCGCGCCCGCCCTCCAAGGCACCGCGCCTCTCCCGCTCCAACAACGTCCGGCGAAAATAGCGCAACAAACTTGCGGGTGTGGAAATGTCCAACAGGATCAATCCCGTCGCCCGCCGAAAACGTTGCGGCATACCTACCGAATAATTCCCATCCATCACCCAACGCTCTCCGGCGATTGCGGCGTCGTGCAAGGCAATGAATTCGTCCCTTGGGCGCGCTTCCCAATCCGTGTTCGGGAGATGGAAGAGCTGATCGAGGTGAACAGTCGCCAGATCACGCTTGCGGGCAATCGCGTCGGCGAGGGTCGACTTGCCACTGTTGGACGGCCCCAAGATACATATGCGGTCCCCGAGCTCCGAGAGATGCATCCGATCGTGCCCTGCAAGGTGGTTTGTTGCCTGCGATTCTCGACCCGTAGCCGCCTCCGACCTCTAGCCAGGCAGAGCGATCTTCTTCTGCTTCTCCGGCTGGCCGCAGTCGCGTCGGTCGATCGACCGGTTCATGGCATCGATCTCACCGCTCGCCTTGTCGGTATCGCGCTTGGCCTTGGAGCGCATGTCCGGCGTGAACGGGCCGAAGCCCATCGCCGGATTGGAGAAGGTCGGCTTGGCCTTGATCGGCAGGTTGTATTGCTGCGCCAACCCGTTGCGCTGCGCCAGCAACTGGTCGCACGGCACGGTGTCGTATTGCAGGGAGGACTGGACGTTCGCATCCTGCTGTTCCGACATCGACGTGCCGCCGACACAGCCGGCGGTCAGCAGGCAAGAGGCCAAGATCATCATGTTCCAGCGCATCGGCTATGCTCCTCCTGATATCCCGCCCTGACGCGAGCAGATCGCAAATATCAGTCGCGCATGCAAATCGGACTTTTTCACAGCAGGAATATTTGCGAGGCGGCGAGGCTGCCCCTCCGCAGGCGCGTGGCTGACGGAGCATCAAACGAAAAACCCGCCTGTGCGGCGGGTCACTGGCGCAAATCAGCACCATGAGCGAAAATGTACCATAGCTGAGGGCAGGGCGTCAAGAAAAAATTCCTATCGCACCCGACGAAAAGCTGCCGACACCGCCGACCGGCTGTCGTCAGGTCTTTTGTTCAGCTGAGTTCGGAGCCCTGGCCACAACGACCAACCCGTTGACGTGTTCCCCGCGATCCTGCCGGATCGCGGTTGGTTCCAGTGACAGGACCGAAAGCCCGTTGGCGGCCAGCACGTCGAGCACATAGCGTTGCGCATGCGCATAGCGGCGTGACGGCAGCAGCGCGAAATCGCCATCGCCAGCCAGCGTCTCGACGGAAAACGCGAACAGGCCATCCGTGGCCAGCAAGCCGGCAATCGTCTTCACCACGCCGCCCAGCGCACCGACATAGATGAAAACATCGGCCACCGTCACCAGATCGGCTTTCGGACCGGCATAGGGAAAATCCCGCAGATCAGCCTTATCGAGGAAATCGTAGACGCCCTTGGCCCGCGCCTTTCTCAGCATTTTGGCCGAAATGTCATACCCCTCCAGCCGGTCGGCGATCGGCCGCAGCCTCTGCCCCATCAGGCCTGTGCCGCAGCCGAGATCGAGCGCCAGCGCGAAGCGGCCCGGCCTTGCCGCTCGAATGGCCTGGTCGAGCATCCCAGGCAGGCGGTAACCCAGCCTGCCGACCAGGGACTCGTCGAAGCTCTCGGCATAATGGTCGAACAAGGTCTCGACGAAGGCGCTGGGGAGCGCATCGACCGCCGGCGCCTTGCCGATCAATTGCAGGTTCAGTGCAGCGCCTTGACGATCCGATGGATCGAGTTGCAACGACATCGTCCACGCCTGTGCGGCCAGATCCGCCGCGCCCGCCGCCTGCTGCATCTCGCCGAGACGAAACCAGCCCATCGCCCATTGCGGCGTTATTTCCAGCGCACCGAGCAGCAATTCCGCCGCCGCCGCATGATCGCCATCCGCGTGCAGCATCTCGGCATAGTCGGCGCGGCGATCGGCGTTCAAGTCGCCTGACGAGGCCTGAAGCGGTTTCATGGCGGCGGGTCCTGCCGGCGGATCGAGCCGGCGGTGCTCTATGCGGGAGTCAGCAGTGACTTACAACAGGCTTCCCGCCGCGGAATTATATCCTATCTTGGAGACCATGCGCACCAGTGTTCTGCTTCATCCCCGGCCCGAGGGCCTCTATTGCCCGCCGGGCGATTTCTTCATCGACCCGGTTCGGCCGGTCAACAGGGCACTGATCACGCATGGCCATTCCGACCACGCGCGTTCCGGCCACCGCTCGGTGCTGGCGACGCAGCAGACGCTCGACATTATGGGGCTGCGCTACGGCGAGGGTTTCGCTGGCACGACGCAAGCGGCACAACTGGGTGAGACGATTGCCCTCGATGGCGTCAGCGTCAGCTTCCATCCGGCCGGCCATGTGCTGGGCTCGGCGCAGATAGCGGTCGAGCATCAGGGCACGCGCATCGTCGCTTCCGGCGACTACAAGCGGCAGAGGGACGCGACCTGCGCGCCATTCGAGCCGATCCCGTGCGATGTGTTCATCACCGAAGCGACGTTCGGCCTGCCGGTGTTTCGCCATCCCCCGGACACCGAAGAAATCGCCCGCCTGCTGAAATCGGCCGCGCAGTTCCCTGAACGCTCGCATCTGGTCGGCGCCTATGCGCTGGGCAAGGCGCAACGGGTGATGCGGCTGTTGCGCGACGCCGGCTACGACAGGCCACTCTACATCCATGGCGCGCTGGCCAAACTCAGTGAGTACTACCAGAGCCAAGGCATCGATCTCGGCACCCTCGAACCGGCGACCGTCGAAAGCGGCGGCAAGGATGATTTTGCCGGCGCCATCGTCGTCGGCCCGCCTTCGGCCTTCGCGGATCGCTGGGCGCGGCGGTTTCCCGATCCGATCTCGTGCTTTGCGTCAGGCTGGATGCGCATCCGCCAGCGCGCCAAGCAGGGCGGCATCGAACTGCCGCTGATCATCTCGGACCATGCCGACTGGGATGAGCTGACCGCCACCATCAAGGAGACCGGAGCCGAAGAGGTCTGGGTGACGCATGGCCGCGAGGAGGCGCTGGTCCGCTGGTGCGAACTCGAAGGCATCGCGGCAAAGCCACTGCACCTGGTGGGCTACGAGGACGAGGGCGATTGAAGCCATGAACCGCTTCGCCGAACTTCTCGACCGCCTGGTGCTGACGCCGTCGCGCAATGGCAAGCTGACCTTGCTGACCGACTATTTCCGCAGCGTCGAGGATCCCGATCGCGGCCTGGCGCTGGCTGCCATCACTGGCGATCTCCACATCGCCGCGGTCAAGCCGGCGATGCTGCGCATGCTCGTCACCGAGCGCATGGATCCGGTGCTGTTCGGCTATTCCTACGACTATGTCGGCGATCTCGCCGAAACGGTGTCGCTGGTCTGGCCGCAAACGCCCGGAAACACCCCGAACCGCGAGCCGACGCTTGGCGAGGTCGTCGCCAAGCTGCAGGCGGCAAGCCGCTCCGACGGACCGAAGGTGCTGGCAGGGCTGCTCGACAGCGCCGGCATCTCGGCACGCTTTGCCATCATCAAGCTGGTCACCGGCGGCCTGCGCATCGGCGTGTCGGCGCGTCTGGCCAAACAGGCGCTGGCGGATTTCGGCAAGGTCGAGGTCGCGGAGATCGAGGAGCTCTGGCACGGGCTGTCACCGCCTTACACAGCGTTGTTCGCCTGGCTGGAAGGCAAGGCCGAAAAGCCCAGGAACACGGCGTTGGCATTGTTTCGCCCGGTGATGCTGTCGAACCCGGTCGGCGACGGCGATCTCGAAAAGCTCGATCCGGCGGATTATGCCGCCGAATGGAAATGGGACGGCATCCGTGTCCAGGCGGTGGCGGAGGGCGGCATCCGCCGGCTCTATTCGCGCACCGGCGATGACGTTTCGGGCGCCTTTCCGGACCTCGCCGAGGCCATGCATTTTTCCGCAACGCTGGACGGCGAACTGCTTGTCGGCGATCCCCGGGAGGCGACGGGAACCTTCTCCGATCTGCAGCAACGGCTGAATCGCAAGACGGTGGCACCGAAGATGCAGCAGCAATACCCGGCCTTCATGCGCTGCTACGATCTGCTCCAGGTCGGCGGCGAGGATTTGCGCGCGCTGCCGTTTCGCGAACGGCGCGGCCGGCTGGAAAGCTTTGTCGCGACACTCGACCCGAGCCGTTTCGATCTGTCGCCATTCGTCGACTTCACGGACTGGCAAACGCTGGAGGAACTGCGCCGGGCGCCGCCGCATCCGATCATCGAAGGCGTCATGCTGAAGCGCTGGGACTCAGCCTATGTCGCCGGCCGGCCGAAAGGTCCGTGGTTCAAGTGGAAACGCGATCCGCACACAGTGGACGCGGTGCTGATGTATGCGCAGCGCGGCCACGGCAAGCGCTCGAGCTTCTACTCCGACTATACGTTCGGTGTCTGGTCCGGTGCCGAAGGCGAGGAGGAGCTGGTGCCGGTCGGCAAGGCCTATTTCGGCTTCACCGACGAGGAGCTGAAGCAGATCGACAAATATGTCCGCGACAACACGGTCGAGCGTTTCGGCCCGGTGCGCTCGGTGCGCGCCGACCGCGACAATGGCCTGGTGCTGGAAGTCGCCTTCGAAGGACTGAACCGCTCGACCCGGCACAAATCCGGCGTCGCCATGCGCTTTCCCCGCATTTCGCGATTGCGCTGGGACAAGCCGGCCAACGAGGCCGACCGCATCGAAACGCTGCAGGCGCTGCTCGACCGCTAATTTCGCGCGTGCAGGGTTCGCTATGGCTCGATCGAAACGCGGATTTCGTAGATGTCGGCGGCCTTGCCCTGCTTGTCGAAGTCGGAATTGATGGCAATGGTGCCGGCCGAGCCCGGATGCTTGTCGGGAAACTGCACGTCGAACAGATATTCGTTCTGCTGCTGGCCGACTGCGTAGCGCTTGCGGCCGCAGTCGCCGAGTTCGCCGAAATTGCAGTCGACGGAAATCTGCGTCTCCTTGCCTTCCTCGGAACGGGCAATGATGTCGAACACGGCATGTTTGCCGGCCAGTTTCTCCAGCACGCCTTGTCCGACGTCGAAGCTGATCGCCGAACCGGACGCGCCGGAACGGATGCGCAGGAACGAACCGGTATCGTCCTTCATCACCTCGGCCCTGGCGTCCGACGGCGCGCTGACATGCGATGCATCGGCCGGCGAAAACACATTGATCCAGTCGCGCGACTGGTCGGCGGCGCCGGGCTTTGCCGGACCGCCGTCGGCCGGTGTGAAATCGTCGTCCTCGACGGTCGGCGGCGCTTCAGGCGGGGCGGTATCGAGCTGCGCCGACGTCTTGAAGACGCCGGTCTGCACGGCGAAGAACAGGCCGATGCCAACTGCTGCCAGCAGTGTCACGGTCAGGAAG
>NZ_RZPL01000140.1:0-9891 GCF_004022805.1 Mesorhizobium sp. M7A.F.Ca.CA.002.04.1.1
GACGGCGATCTCGCGCGCGGACCTCGCCAGGACGATGAAGCGGCGGCTGCCGGACTACATGGTGCCCTCCTATCTCGAGGAGCTGCCGGCGATCCCGATGACGGTTTCCAACAAGGTGGATTTGCGCCAGCTGCCGAAGCCGACAAGCGTGCGGCTTTCGGGCGATCGCGCCATGGTCGCGCCCGCCAATGACGACGAGCGTTTCCTGGCCGACGCGCTGGCCGCGGTGCTGAAGTTCGACGAAGTGTCCGTCGAGGACAATTTCTTCGACGATCTCGGCGCCAACTCGCTGCTGATGGCGCATTTCTGCGCCCGTGTGCGCACCAGGAAGGAATGGGCGACGGCGTCCATGCGCGACATCTACCTCCACCCGACCGTGGCGCGGCTGGCGCTGCATCTGGGCGTAGCGGACGAGATGACGACGGCCACCAACGAGCCCGTCCTCACGCGGCGGGCCTCCAATCTTGCCTATTGGACCTGCGGCGCCGCACAGCTGATGTTCTACGGGCTCTACAGCTATGGCGCCCTGTGGGCGATCAATGGTGGTCTCAACTGGATGTACGACGCGCTCGACGATCCGCTGCAGCTCTACATCAGGTGCGTGGCGCTTTCGGCCGCCGTGTTCTTCGGCATGTCGGGTTTTGCCGTCCTCGCCAAATGGGTGCTGGTCGGCCGCTGGAAGGCGGAAGCGTTTCCCATCTGGGGCGTGCGTTACTTCCGCTTCTGGGTGGTCAAGACGTTGATCCGCACCGCGCCCGTCGTGCTGTTCCGCGGCAGCCCGCTCTACAGCATCTACCTGCAGCTTCTCGGCACCAGGCTCGGCAAGAACGCCGTCATCGAATCGAAATCCGTGCCCGTCTGCACGGATCTCATCTCGATCGGCGCCAACACCATCCTGCGCAAGGAATCGATGATCCTCGGCTTCCGGGCGCAGGCCGGCTATATCCACACCGGGCCGCTGACCATCGGCCGCGATGCCTTTGTCGGCGTCGGTTCGACGCTCGACATCGACACCAGGATCGGCGACGGCGCCCAGCTCGGCCATTCGTCCTCGCTGCACCGCGGCCAAAGCATCCCCGACGGCGAACGCTGGCATGGCTCGCCGGCCGTGCCGACCACGGCCGACTATTGCAAGGTGCGCAATGTCGATCCGTCCAACATCCGGCGCTTCCTGTTCGAAGCGGTTCAGCTGATCGGCCTGTTTGCCATCGTCACTCCCTTGCCGCTCCTGTTCCACAGCTATTGGGAAAATGTCGGCGACGACTACCAGGAAACCATCGGCGTCGTCGCGATCGGCACCACGGTGACGCTGTTCGGCTACATGGCCGCATCCTTCCTGGCGGCGACGCTGGTGCCGCGCCTGGTCAGCCTGCTGTTGAAGCCAGGCCGCACCTACACGCTGTACGGCTTCCGCTACTGGCTGCAGACCGTCGCTGAATTCTCCAGCAATTCCCGCGTGCTCGGCCTGCTGGCCGGCGACAGCTCGGCCATCGTGCACTACATGCGAGCGATCGGCTGGAATCTCAACAAGGTGGTGCAGACCGGCTCCAATTTCGGCTCCAACCAGCAGCACGAAAACCCGCTTCTGTGCGAGATCGGCACCGAGACCATGGTGTCGGACGGGCTGTTCATGATCAACATGCACAAATCCGCCGCCGCCTTCAGGCTCGAGCCGACGAGGATCGGCGAGCGCAATTATCTCGGCAACAACATCTACTATCCGCCGGACGGCCGCACCGGCGACAACGTCCTGCTCGGCACCAAGGTGATGATCCCCATCGACGGGCCGCTGCGCGAGAATGTCGGGCTCTTGGGTTCGCCTGCCTTTGAAATCCCGCGCATGGTGAACCGCGACAAGGAACTCATCGCCGGCATCGACGAGGACGACCGGCGCCGGCGCATCCCATTGAAGAACCGCCACAATCTGGTGACGATCCTGCTGTTCGTGGCAACGCAATGGGTCATGCTGTTCGCCACGCTGGCGATCTGGGACCGGGCGCTGAACTACTACACCGAATGGGCTGAAGTCGCACTGTTCGTCGCCGTGCTGCTGACCTCGGCGATCACCATTCCGTTCTACATCTTCGTGGAACGGGCAAGTCTTGGTTTCGGCAGGCTGAAGCCGCAGATGACGACGATCTATGACGTCGCGTTCTGGCGTCATGAACGCCACTGGAAGCTGGCGGATTCGCCGATCGTGCGGCTGTTCGCCGGCACGCCGTTCCGGCCGATGATCCTGCGCATGCTGGGCGTCAAGATCGGCAGCCGTGTCTATGACGGCGGCAGCAATCTGACAGAACGCTCGCTGGTGGAGATCGGCGACGACGCCACCCTCAACGAGGGCTGCGTCATCCAGGCCCATTCGCTGGAAGAAGGCGCCTTCAAGTCCGACTTCATCCGCATCGGCAAGGGCTGCACGCTCGGACCCTCCGCCTTTGTCCACTACGGCGTTGTCATGGGCGAAGGTTCGGTGGTCGATGTCGACTCCTTCGTCATGAAGGGCGAAGAGCTGGAGCCCAACTCCATATGGCGCGGCAACCCGGCCAAGCTGCATCGCTTCGTCGAACCGATCACCGAGTCCTCGGCCAAGGCATCGGCTTGAACACCGAGGACATCCGTCTCGTTGCCGTGACCAGGGCCAACCGCGCTCTGGTGGCGGCCCTGGAACTGGCTCCGGAGCAGAGGGATTTCGTCGCCGGCAATTCGGAGTCCCTCGAAGAAGCCGAAACCGACGAAGACGCGCGGCCGCGCGCCATCATGGCTGGGACCCGTGTCGTCGGTTTCCTGATGTACGATGCGTCGGACAACGAGGCGCTGGTCTACCGCTTCATGATCGACCGCGCCCACCAGGGCAAAGGCTATGGCAAAGCCGCATTGCGCGCCTTGCTCGACGAGATCGGAAATCTCGGCCATATCAGGGAGGTTTCGATCTGCTACGAGCCCGAGAACGAGGCCGCACGCCACCTCTATCGCGCAGCCGGCTTCGTGGAACAAGGCATCGACGAGGACGGAGAAATGATCGCCGTCCTGCCGATGGTCGATCGTTGACGCCGCCCGTTGCGAATTCATCGGCGGAAACGACCCTGCTGGAGGCTATGGCCGCGATCGCGCCGAGCGGTGTCCGGATCGGATGCCGCCTGATCCGCGAAGGCGATGAAGCCCATCTGCTGCCCATGGAAGCCCGCTCTATCGCGGCGCGCCAGCTTGCCATGCGGCGCGCCAGCGGCGCTGCGCGCTGGATCGCGCACGGACTGCTGGCGGAGCTTGGCGTCGGCGACGTCGCCATCCTGCGCGCGCCAACCGGCGCGCCGGTCTGGCCCGAGGGAATAATGGGTTCGCTCGCGCACGACGACGACATGGCGGTAGCGGCGGTTGCACCGGTTGGCGATATCGCCTCGCTCGGCATCGACGTCGAGCCCGCGCAGCCTCTCCCGGATGATATTTTGGCGCTCGTGACAACACCCGCGGACCGCACCGACGCAGCCGACCGGCATCTTGCCGGCCGCATCCTTTTTGCCGCCAAGGAAGCCGTCTACAAGGCCGTCTATCCGCTCGATCGCGAGGTGCTGGGCTATGAGGACATCACCGTCGACCTGAACGCAGGCCACGCGACGACGAAGACAGGCCGCAAGGCCAGGCTCGCCTACTGCGTTGCCCCGCGCGTGGTGGTGCTGGCGTTTGTCGAGAAAGACAGGGGTTAGCGCGCAGTCCTATTCGCCAACGATCTCCGTATACGCCCTCACCTCGCCATCCAGCCCGCGCAGCCGCCAGTTCTCGCCCTCCCGTCCCTCGACATGGCAAGGCCCGATCGGCACCTTGCCGCCGCCTTCCGGCAGGTCGAGCACATAGACGGGGTTGCAGATGCCCGACAGTCGCGCCCGCAGCGCTTCGGTCAGCGCCTGCCCCTGCGCAATCGTCGTGCGCCGGTGCGCCATGCCGCGCGCGAGGTCGCCATGGTGCAGGTAATAGGGTTTGACGCCGAGGCGATACATCAGCTCGCGGCAGAGCTCCTCCAGCGCCTCGACGCTGTCGTTGACGCCTTTGAGCAGAACGCTCTGGTTGAGCAGCACGAAGCCGGCTTGCCGCAGCGTGCGACAGGCGGTTTCCGTGGCCTGAGTGATTTCCCGCGCGTGGTTGAAATGGGTGACGATGGTGACCATCAGCCGGCCCTGCAGGGCCGCAACCAGCCCCGGCGTGATGCGCGACGGCAGCGCCACCGGAACGCGCGTGTGGATGCGCAGCAGCCGCACATGCGCGATCGCTTCGATGCGCGCGCGGATTTCGGCCAGCGCCTTGTCGGGCAGCGACAGCGGATCGCCGCCGGTCAGGATCACCTCGCGGATTTCGGGGTGATCCGCGATATAGGCCAGCGCCGGCTCCAGCGCCTCGCGCGTATAACCCCTGCCGATCGAGGTCAGCGATTCCTTGCGGAAGCAGAACCGGCAATAGACCGCGCATTGGTAGGTCGGGAACAACAGCACCCGGTCGGCATGGCGATGCGTCAAGCGCGGCACCGGGCTGAAGTCATGGTCGGCGATCGGATCGTCGAGTTCGCCTTCCGCTTCCTCAAGTTCTTGCGGAGACGGGATGACCTGCGCCCGGATCGGATCAGCCGGGTCGTTCCAGTCGATCAGGTCGAGATAGGCTTTGGGCGCGCGCACCTTGTGGTTCGCCGCCGCGGCCTGGGCGGCTGCGCGCTCGGCTGACGACAGCGGGAGGCGGTCAAGGTCGCGGACGTGGCGCACCCCGGCGCGGACGTCCGCCTGCCAGGCGGTGTCAGGATCGGCGGAGCGTGCATCGTGGAGGTTCGTGTCTGAAGTCATCAGGGTTCTCGGGGCAGTTTCTGGCGGAGCTATCGGCCGGATGGCCAGGCGGGTCAACCTTCTGGGGTGGTCGCCGCCATCAAATCCACCGCCTGCAAATCCGTAGGTATTTAGCCAAAATGGCACTATTCTGCGCAGTCTGGGCTTCAGGGAAAACGAATGGACTTCAGCACAGGCCATGGTTACCTGCTCATCGGCGGCCTCATCCTCGTCGGTACTGGGCTGCTCATCCTGTCGCTGATCGTCAATCTGCGCGTCGCCCACAGTGTGCGCGACGACGTGCGTCATCGCGAAAAGCTGCTGGAATACTACCGTAACATCTTCTCGCAGTTGGGCGTGATCCTGATCGGCATCGGCGTGTCGCTGTTCATCTTCTTTTTCCAGCAGAATTACCAAGACCAGCGCAGACGCGAAACGGATCTCCAGCAGGTTCTGGCCAAGCTGGCGGCGCGCATCGCTCGTGGCGCTCCCCTCGTCGAGTCACTTGGCGAATTCGACGCGCTGCTGGATGACGGCGGGGCCTACGTTAGTCCCGAACTTGGTGGAACCAACGCCGCCATCGGCGCGCAGGGAGCGGAGCTTGGCAAGCAGATCCGCGAAATCCTGCTGGTTGAGCGCGACGTCGACATCCGGGACTTCGACATCCTCAACCTGTCGCGCGATTTCGAGTCGTCGTTCGTCGTCAACCAGCTCGATCCGACGCTATGGTTCGACATCGTGCGCGACGAGAGCGAGATCAAATATGCCATCACCCAACTCACCCTCGACTACAAGGACCTGCAGGATGCGATCGGCGGCGAGCCGATCGAGGTTGCGATCGCCAATCCTGAAACCGAGCGCAAGATCAAGCACGAGGTGCTCGACATCTTCTACGATGCCGACCTCTTGCGCCAGCGCAGCAGGCGATTTCTCGGCCGTGCGTGCTGGCTTCTCAGCCACGGACGCAGCTTTGTCAGTCTTGCACCGGTCGACGCGATCGAAGCCGACGCGAGGTCACATCAGGAATGGATCGACAGATCGAAGCCCTCGCTGGCACAGACGAAATCGGGCAACGGCGATTGCTTCAAACTGCTCCGATACGGCCCGGCATCCTGACTCCCGGCGGGACCGGTCGATTTGGAAGTCAGTCCCCCACACGTTGCAGCGTGCCGAGATGATTGTCGTCGAGAAAACCTACAGTCATGGCCGACGCCTTGCCGTCAGCGCCGACCACGAAACTTACACCCGAGGGGCTGTCCGGCGTCTCCGCGTCGGGGAAGGTCAGGAAAAGATCACCGTCGAAATGCCTCAATGAATAGGACCGGCCGGCGGCCGGGCCCACCTTGAGTACAAGGTCGTCTCCCGCTTTCGACACAATCGCGTCGCCGATGAAGTCGTTGGCGTACCGGCCAGCATAGACACTGCCCGGCCCGGCTCGCCGTGACGGAGACGGCGGCGCGGCGTAGGCGGCCTTGGCCGCCGCGACCACCGGACCGAACAGGCCCGCATAGATATCATTCCACGCCTTGACCCAGTCCTTCTCGACCTTACCGTCGAAGACGAGATCGGCGAAGCTGTCGGACAATCCCTCCGGCAGGCCAGTCGGAAAGGCGTTGGCGACGATGACTATGCCCAGCTTCTCCTTTGGGAAGACTGTCACCAGGGTACGCGCGCCGACGCTGAAAGCGCCGGCGTGGCCCCAGCTCAGGCCGTGTCGGCCGAATTCGACATTCCAGCCGAGGCCGTAGAACGATGCGCCGCCGGAGACGGGGTTGTTGCCGCGCGATATCAGCGGAACATGCGTCTGGCTTAGCGCATCGGCGGCAATCAGTGTCTTGCCGGCATAAACGCCGTTGTGGAGGATGAGGCGCACCCATTGCGAGAGGTCACGTGCCGTAGAGCTGACGCCGCCGGCGGGCGCCTGCGCATCCGGATCGCGCTCTATCCTCGCTGCCCAGGCGCCATCGACCTTGACGTGAAGCGCGGCGCGGTTGGTTCGCTTGACGAAGTCCGAATGGCGGGAACTCGTGGAGGCCATGCCCAGCGGACGGTAGAGCTTCTCCTCGGCGACCTGCTCCCAGGGCTTTCCCGTCGGTGTCGCGGCTGCCACGGCACCCTCTGTCAATCCGAAATTGCTGTAAGAATACCCGGCCCGAAAGCTCGACGATGGCGGCACGAACCGCAGGCGATGCAGGATCTCGACGCGGTCGTAGCCAATGTCCTCGAGGTCGTCTCCGGCGGTGCCTGGAAGCCCGCTGCGATGCGAAAACAGGTCACGGACGGTGAGCTGGCTTGCCGGATAAGGATCGGCCAACCTGAAGGCCGGATCGAGATCGGCGATCTTCGAATCCCAGGACACGATCCTGTCGCTAACCAACGCCGCTACGACGGTGGCGGAAACCGGCTTGGAAAGGGAGGCGATCTGGAACACCGTGTCGGCGTCGACGATCTCAGGCTTGCCGGCCTCGCGATGCCCAAAACCCTTGAGGAAGATCACCTCGTCATCGCGCACGACGCCGATGGCGAGCCCGGGCACGGCACCGTCCGCGACGGCGGCTTCGGCAAGCGCTTCGAGCTTCGACAGGGCAGCAGTGATGCGCTCGGGCGTGAGGCTATCGGCCGGCGCCGCGTGCGGCCAAAGCGCCATTGCGGCGATGAAGACCCAAACCCTCCACTGGCAGAGATTCCGATTCAGCCGCATGCACAAGCCTCCTCCCAGGAATTCACATGACCATGATACAGGCCCGCACGGGTGAGACCAGCCCTTCTCGGGCGGCTCACGCCGCGAGCCGGATTCATCGGCCGCGCCGACGACGTCAGCTTCAGCGCCGCGCTCCTGTTCCTACCGCCCAGCGGCGTCCGCCATCGCAACAAAGGCGCTCTCGATGGTCTCGAAAGCCAGCTCCGGATACAGCACTCCGGCTTCCGGCGTGGCCGTCTCGAGCGCGGTCTCGCCGCGTATCCAGAATGCCCGCAGCAGTCCAAGCCAGGGGGCTGACGCGATCATCGCCTCAAGCTCCGCCGCACTCTGAGGCACGATGCGCGGCGAGCGGCCGCTCACCCGGCGCCACAGATCGATCATTTCGTTCTGGGTGATCTTGTTTCGGGCGATGCGGATCTCGCTGCGGATGGCCTTGGGATCGTTCAACGCGCGCAAGGTGACGGCGGCGATGTCCTTCTCGCTGACAAACGTCGCCGGCACATCGCCACCGCCATAAAGCGTCACCTCATCGGGCGGCAAGGGCGACGAGCCAAAGCGCATCAGATCGCCCAGCGTCGCCACCCAGGTCGAAAAGAAGCCGTTGGTGTAGATCACCGTGTAGGGCAGATCGGCTTGCCTGATCGCGTCGAACACGCCTCGCTTGAGATCGAGCGGTGGGATCGAGCCCGGGGCGGCGGCGGCGAAGTCGAGGCCGAAGCCGGCGGAAGGCACATAGCGGGAAACGCCGGCATCCCTCAGCGCCCGCACCAGCGTCATCTCGCTGGCCGAATGCACATGCACCGAGCTGATGACGCGGTCCACCGCACTGGCGGCGCGGACAAGGCTGTCATAGTCGTCGAGATCGCCGACGTGGATTTTGGCACCGAGCTCCTTCAGCGGGCGCAGCCGCTCTTCATCGCCGGCTGTTGCCGCACGAACCAGAACGTGCAGGCGATCGCCATTGCGGGCGCTGGCCTTCGCCATCTCGCTGCCCAGCAGCCCCGTCGCGCCGATGATCAGGGTGCTGGTCATATCGACCTCCCGTTGCGCAGGATGGAGCCGTCCCAGTCGCGCTCGAATCCGATGTCGTGCAAGCGATGGTTCGAGAAGCGTGAAACTTGGCGCAGCATCCGGCGGCGCTCGACGACTGCAGAGGCTCTGAGTGCAAGACCGCTCGTCGCGGCGCTGATGGATTCGAGAATCGGTTTCATGGTTCGTCTCCTGTGGTTCAGTAGGCGCAAGCGTGCCGACGCCGTCCGCAAGGGGACAAGCATGACGATTGCTCACACTGTTTCTGGTCGTTCAGCGCAGCGGCGAGATAGGAAAGCCGATCAATATCCGCTGCTACCCCTATAGATTGGACATTTCCGGGCTGGACGACAAACGACTCTTTGTGCAGGATTTGTGAGCAACACTCACAGGTGGACCATGCCGCGCAGACTACCGCCCCTCACTGCCTTGCCCGCCTTCGAGGCTGCCGCCAGGCATCTGAGTTTCTCCAAGGCGGCGGGTGAGCTCAACGTCACCCATGGCGCGGTCAGCCGCGCCATCCGCAACATCGAGGACAGGCTCGGCATCCAGCTTTTCGATCGGGGAACGAGGTCCGTGCGCCTGACGTCGGTCGGCGCGGCCTACGCATCGGAAGTCAGGACGGCGCTGGACCAGATCGCCGCCGCCACCATCGCCGCCACGCCCGACCGCACGGCAGGCATCCTGAATGTCAGCACATCGGACGGTTTTGCCGGCCGCTGGCTGGTGCCGAGGCTGCATCGCTTCCACCGCGCAAACGCCGACATCGACGTGCGGCTGTCGACCTCGGGCGTGCTTTCCGATTTCGTCAGCGACGGCATCGACATCGCCATCCGCTACGGCAAGGGCGGCTATACCGGGGTGACGGCGGAGTTTCTCGCTGATGAAGAGGTCTTCCCGGTCTGCAGCCCGGAACTGCTGCAAGGCGAACATCCGCTGCGCCAGCCCGGGGATCTCCGGCATCACAAGCTGATCCACGACGCCTTTCGCATCGACTGGGCAACATGGCTGCAACAGGCCGGCGTGGACGGCATCGATCCCAAGCGCGGCGTGCGCTTCGATTCCGCCACCTTCGCCGTCGAAGCCGCGGTGCATGGCGAAGGCGTGTTGCTCGGCCGAAGCGCGCTGGTCTCGGCCGACCTCGCTGCGGGGCGGCTGGTTCGTCCCTTCGATCTCGCGCTGAAATCCGCCTCGCGCTACTACGTCGTCTACCGTGACGGCGCGCTGCGCCAGAAAAAGATCAAGGCGTTCCGCGACTGGCTGTTTGCCGAAGTGGCCGCCGACTGGGTCGGTGCGACGAAGGATGGCTGATGCGGCAAGGGTTCAATTTGTGAAAGGCACCTCTTCGAGGTCTAGCCC
>NZ_RZPL01000141.1:0-9868 GCF_004022805.1 Mesorhizobium sp. M7A.F.Ca.CA.002.04.1.1
TCCTTGTAGTTGCCGGAATAGAAATGGCTTTCAGCGGTGGCAAGTTCAGCGCCAGGTATGTCGCCCAACTCGCCATAGGCCTGCGCCAGATAGCGATATCCGGCTGAATTTTCCTTGTCGCGACCGAGGCCATTGTTGATCTGCACGACGGCTTTTTTGAGGGAGTCGGGCGTGCCGACGGCCATCAGCGCCTGGCCCACGGACACTGGCAGCAGACCGGACCGAGCCGAATCGAGGCTGACCGCCTTGGCATAGGCGTCCGCGGCTTCCTTGGGTTTGTTGGCTTTCATCAGGATGTCGCCGCGCAGTTCCTGGAAGTAGGCATTCTTCGGTTGCGCTTTGATCAGTGCATTGGTCTTGGCGAGGGCGGCGGCGATGTTGCCGAACAGGTAGGTCGACTGGGCGTCGCCGTACTGGGCGGCGAGGGTTCCTTGCATCTTTCGCATCAGCCGGGACGCGGCCGCCTGGCCTTCCATGTAAACGGCGATCTTCACCCGCATCATGTCATGGCGCTGCTGCAGCGCGGGCGGGTCCGGCCTGTCGACATTGGGGTCCTGTTTCACCAGCACTTCGAGATTGGCGATGCGGTCCTGCGGCATCGGATGGCTGATCCGATACGGATCGACCTGGGCGCCCGAAAGCGAAAGTGCGGTCTGGAAGCGGCGGAATGTCTTCAGCATGCCCATGCCGGACTGGCCGGTGGCGTTGAGATAGGTGATCGCCGAGCGGTCGGCCGTCATCTCCTCGGTGCGCTGATAGGCGAGGATGCTGCGCTGTGCCATTTCGCCGCCGCCGGCAGCCACGCCCATGCCGGCGCCGGCGAGACCGCGGCTGCTGGTTGTGGCACCGGCGACAATGGCGCCGGCGCCAAGCAATGTCGCGATGACGGCCATCGTCTTGGCTCGTTCGAGCTGGTCGCGCAGCTTCTGCTGGTGGCCGCCGGCAATATGACCGGCTTCGTGCGCGATGACGCCGATGATCTCGTTGGGCGTTTCAGCCGTCATCAGCGCGCCGGTGTTGATGAACAGCCGACGCCCGGTGACGAAGGCGTTGAAACTCTGGTCGTTGACCAGGACGATGTCGATGCCGTCATTCGCCAGGCCGGCCGCCCTGAAGATCGGCCGCGCGTAATCGCGCACCAGCGCCTCGATCTCGGCGTCGCGCACCACCGGCACGTTCTGGGCGAAGGCGCTGACCGAGCTCGACATTGCAACGGCAACGCCAAGCGAAAGCGTCGCGAAGACGCGCGCTGCCTGGGCAATCGTCGATCTGGGTCGGCTCAACATGATGTGTCCACTGGTAGACGAGCGGGCGAAAGATGAAAAGTCGGCGCCGGAAACTTCCTCAACTTGTGATCCTCACATCAATCGGGCATTTGTGCGGCACATGCGCCAGTGCCTGGCGCCGTCAGTCATCGGGAATACTGGTTAAATGGTCGTTTCGCTCTCACGCCGCGGCAATGTCGAGCCCTTCCATGCGATGGACATTCTGGCAGAGGCAAACCGGCTGAAGTCCCAGGGCGTGCCGGTTGTTTCGATGGCCGTCGGCCAACCCTCCGATCCCGCACCGGTTCTGGTTCGCGCCGCAGCAGCCAAGGCGCTGCAGGATGGGCGCATCGGCTACACCGACGCGCTCGGACTGGCAGGTTTGCGCAAGGCGATAGCCGGACACTACGCCGATCACTATGGGCTTGATATCGAGCCCGGCCGGATCGCGGTGACCACCGGATCGCCGGCCGCCTTCAATCTTGCCTTCCTGGCGATGTTCGATCGGGGTGACCGCGTCGCCATCGCGGCACCCGGTTACCCTGCCTACCGCAACATCATGGCCGCACTCGGCATAGAGGTGGTCGAGATCGAGCTCGGCGACGCCGCCTACCTGCATGCCGGCCATTTGGAAGCCGCGCATCGTGAAAAGCCGCTGAAAGGCGTTCTCTTCGCCAGTCCCGCCAATCCAACCGGCGCGGTCATACCAGCCGATGAACTGGCGGCTCTGGTAAGGACGGCACAGGACCTCGGCATCGCCGTCATCTCCGACGAAATCTATCACCGGCTGGCCTATGCCGCCCCCGACACCACGGCACTTGCCTATGGCGGCGATGTGACGGTGATCAATTCCTTCTCCAAATATTACTGCATGACCGGCTGGCGAATCGGCTGGATGGTGCTGCCGCAGGAACTGGTGCGGCCGGTCGAGCGCGTCGCCCAGAGCCTCTACATCTCGCCGCCGGAGCTATCGCAGATTGCCGCGATCGAAGCGTTCAGGGCGACCGAGGAACTGGAGGCGGTAAAAGGCCGCTACGCCTGGAATCGCGAGCTCTTGATGAAACGCCTGCCGGAACTCGGCTTTCCGCTGGCGGCGCCCATGGACGGCGCCTTTTATGCGTTCTGTGACGTCACCAGGCATACCAATGACAGCATGGCCTTCGCGCGAAAGATGCTGGCCGAGGCGCATGTTGCAGCAACGCCCGGCCGCGACTTCGACACTCAGGCTGGGCACCGGACCATGCGTTTCTCCTACGCCGGCAGCCACGACGACATGGTCGAGGCAATGGTGCGCATCGAACGCTGGTTGAGGTAGCACCATGCCGGAACTTGAACAGGCCCCCAAACTTGATCGGGCATTGGCCGAAGTCGCCGCCGAAATGGCCGAGCGCACCGATCGCGGCGACGTCGCTTCCTACATTCCGCAGCTGGGCAAGGTCGATCCGAAGAAGTTCGGCATCGCGGCGGTCACCAATGACGGCCGCGTGCTGATGGCCGGCGATGCCGACCAGGCATTTTCCATCCAGAGCATCTCGAAAGTGTTCACGCTGACACTGGCGCTCGGCAATGTCGGTGACGCGCTTTGGCAGCGGGTAGGCCGCGAACCGTCAGGCAATCCATTCAACTCGATCGTGCAGCTCGAGCATGAGAACGGCATTCCGCGCAACCCGTTCATCAATGCCGGCGCCATTGTCATTTCCGACATCCTGCTTGCCGGCCACCAGCCGCGCGAGGCGATCGGCGAAATCCTGCGCTTCATCCAGTTCCTCGCCGACGACGAAACGATCATCATCGATCGTGAGGTCGCGGCGTCCGAACGGGCCACCGGCTATCGCAACTTCGCGCTTGCCAACTACATGAAATCCTTCGGCAATCTCCACCACGCGCCGGAGCTGGCGCTGGGCGTCTACTTCCACCATTGCGCCATCGCAATGAGTTGCCGGCAACTGGCGCTCGCCGGCCGCTGTCTCGCCAATGGCGGCAAGAACCCGGCGACCGGGCATGCCGTGGTGTCGGCCGAACGGGCACGCCGCATCGGCGCGATGATGCTGACCTGCGGTCACTATGATGGCTCCGGCGATTTCGCCTTCCGCGTCGGCATCCCCGGCAAGAGCGGCGTCGGCGGCGGCATATTGGGCATCGTGCCGGGCGTGGCGTCGCTTGCCGTCTGGTCGCCCGGCCTCAATGCCAACGGCAACTCCAAGCTGGGGTCGATCGCGCTGGAAAAGCTGGCCAGGATGATGAACTGGTCGATCTTCGCGCCGTGATGCATGTCGCCCAAAAGGTGCGGAGCGGTTTTGGGACAACGACATGCATAAAAATCAAGGAAGCGTTTTAGCCTTTCGCGATCCGGAATAGCGCCAGATAAGAAAATCCCGCACCGTCTTCGAGACGGCGCGGGATTTTTTGTCAACAAACTAGCTCAGGTGGCTGAAAGGCTTAGAAAAAGCCCTTCCGCTGCCACCATCCGCCGCGTTTCGGCTTGTCGTCGGTCTTGTCGTCGGTCTTGTCCTCGGCCTTGGCCGCGGGTTCTTCCGCTACAGTCGAAGACACCACCGGCTCGACCGGCGCATTCACCGCCGCCGGCTTGCGCCGCGACGGGCGGGCCTTCGGTGCCTTCTCGACAGCCGCTGCTTCGTCGGACGCCGTGGCCGGCGTCTCGACCGGTGCTTCCGCCTCGGCAGCCGGCTCTTCGGCGACGATTTCGGCTGCGGCCTTCTTCGGCTTGGCGGCACGGCGTGGCTTCTTCGGCTTCTCCATGCTCGGCGCGTCGTCATTGGCCGGAGCAAGCACCACCGGCTCTTCGGCCGCTGCGGTAACCACCGGCTCGCTGGCGATCACCTCGGTTGCCGAGACTTCGCCTTCGGACGCGTCGGCTGCTTCGCCAGCACTTGCCTCAGCCTCGCCTTCACCGTCTTCGCGGCGGTTGCGCTTGCCGCCGCGCTTGCCGCGCCGGCGCTTCTTGCCCTGGCCTTCGTCCGAAGCTTCAGCTGTGGCAGGAGTTTCGGAAACACCAACAGGGGCATTGTCGTCCGCTTCCGCGTCGCCATCTCCGGCGGCCGAGTCCGAGTCCGAAAACTCGCCGGCCGGAGCCGAGACGGAAGCACCGTCCGCAGGGGCGCCATGTTCGCGATCGCGATCCTTGCCGCCACGCCGACGCCGACGCTTGCGGCGCTTGCGGTCGCGGCCTTCGCCTTCCTCACCACCGGCAGCGGGCCGCGGCTGCTGTTGCTGCGGCTGCTGGCGTGGCTGTTCTGCCTGGATCGGCGCCTCGTCGTCTTCCTCGATGACGGCAATCTCATCCTCGGGCTCGTCCGGCTCGACATAGGCCGGGAAGCTGCGCGCCTCGACAAAGCCTTCCGGCTTTTCAGCCAACGCGCCGCGGAAGATCGCATAGTGCTGCGAACCCACCGAATCGTCGGCCTCGACGGTGATCGTCAGCCCGAAGCGGCTTTCGAGTTCCACCAGCGTGCCGCGCTTGTGGTTGAGCACGTAGAGTGCTGTCGCCGCCGGCGTCCGCACCGTGATGTGGCTGCGCGAATCCTTGAGCAGGAATTCCTCGATCGCCCGCACCACCATCAGCGCGACCGACGAATCGGAGCGCACATGGCCGGTGCCGCCGCAATGCGGGCAAGGCTTCATGGTCGATTCCAGCACGCTGGCGCGGATGCGCTGGCGTGACATCTCCATCAGGCCGAAATGCGAGATACGGCCGACCTGGATGCGCGCACGATCGTTCTTGAGGTGATCCTTCAGCCGCTTCTCGACGGAGCGGTTGTTGCGGTTCTCCTCCATGTCGATGAAGTCGATGACGATCAGGCCGGCAAGATCGCGCAGCCTTAGCTGACGCGCGACTTCCTCGGCCGCTTCCAGATTGGTGTGGAGCGCGGTGTCCTCGATCGAGTGCTCCTTGGTGGAGCGGCCCGAATTCACGTCGATGGCAACCAGCGCTTCGGTCTGGTTGATGATGATGTAGCCGCCGCTCTTCAGCGTCACTTGCGGCTGCAGCATGCGGTCGAGCTGTGCCTCGATGCCGTTGCGCACGAAGATCGGCGTCGTGTCGCGGAACGGCTGAACCACCTTGGCGTGGCTCGGCATCAGCATGCGCATGAAGTCCTTGGCCTCGCGGTAGCCTTCCTCGCCGGAGACAAGAATCTCGTCGATATCCTTGTTGTAGAGGTCGCGCACCGAGCGCTTGATCAGGCTGCCTTCCTCGTAGACCAGGGCAGGGGCCGTGGACTGCAAGGTGAGATTGCGGACATTTTCCCAAAGCCGCATCAGATATTCGTAGTCGCGCTTGATCTCTGCCTTGGTGCGGCTCTCGCCGGCGGTGCGCAGGATGACGCCCATGCCCTGCGGCACTTCGAGATCGGCGACGACCTCCTTGAGCCGCTTGCGGTCGACCGCGCTGGTGATCTTGCGCGAAATGCCGCCGCCACGCGCCGTGTTCGGCATCAGCACCGAATAGCGGCCGGCCAGCGACAGATAGGTGGTCAGCGCCGCGCCCTTGTTGCCGCGCTCTTCCTTGACGACCTGCACCAGGAGGATCTGCCGGCGCTTGATCACTTCCTGGATCTTGTACTGGCGGCGCACCGGCTTGCGGCGGTTGCGCACTTCTTCCAGCGCATCCTCGGCGCCGACCGATTCGACCTCGTGATCGTCCGGATGCGAGGACTGCACTTCTTCCAGCATGCCGCGATCATTGTCGCCGGAGGTCGCTTCGCTGCCTTGTTCGGCCAGCGGGACGGCTTCGGAAATCACATCGGCCTCGACCGAGGCGGCGATCGACGTCGGGCCGCCTTCGCGGATTTCGCCTTCGTCCTGCTCGGCCGAATCCTCGCCATGCTCGGACGCATCGGCATGTTCGGACGAATCAGCCGCATGTTCAATGATCTCGGACGTGTGCGAGATGTCCTCGACACCAGCGTCGGCACCTTCTTCTGCCTCGTCGGCAGCGTCGCTCGCCTCGCCGGAATCGGCTGCATCGCGCTTGTGCTCGCCCCGGTCGCGGGGCTTGCCGCCGCGCCTGCGGCCGCGCCGTCCGCGATCGCGGCTCTGGCGATCATCGCCGTCGCCGTCCTCGTTCTCCTCGTCCTCAGCCTCCTGCGCTTCCGCGCGCAGCAGTGCCTGACGATCGGCGACCGGAATCTGGTAGTAATCGGGGTGGATTTCACGGAAGGCGAGAAAACCGTGACGGTTGCCGCCATATTCGACAAAGGCTGCCTGAAGGGAGGGCTCTACGCGCGTTACGCGGGCTAGGTAGATGTTTCCTTTGAGCTGCTTCTTGTCCTGGGATTCAAAGTCGAATTCTTCAATACGGTTACCGCGTATGACGACAACGCGTGTTTCCTCCGGGTGGGAGGCGTCTATCAGCATTTTGTTGGGCATTATTTCGTTTCCCCCCGGCAGCCGTCAGCCGCAGCTTGCGAGGCAAAGCCTGCTGCTGCGTGTCTGGAATGTGGGTGCCGGATATTTGAACGTCCGTCGGCCGCCGCTTGAGCGCCATGGCGGTGCCGCCCGCAGCCATAATGGCGCGGTTTGATGCGGACCTTTCCATGATTGCGCTTGAAGCCATCGTCACCAACAGAACCTTTTGAACCAAAGCCCGGACGAACCGGACCAGCTTGTTTGCTCATACAGAGCCGGCACGGGAACAAACCCGGCCGTTTTCCTCACGCAGGCGATTCCCCCGCCACGGGAGCACGCCTGCGAAATTCGTCGCGATCACCTGAACCCTTTTCGCCTGAAGCGAAAGGAGCCGCCTTTACGTCTGACCCTGTAGCAAGAAGCTGCGGAGGAGGGCGGTTCCAGGATTGCAGTGATCCACCATCGCTTTTATGATTTGGCGGGGTGGATGGCAACCCCGATTTCCGATGCCGGCAAAAAGCCGTTCCGTAGCGTAAAGCCAGGCTTGCGGCCCTGCATGAAAAGGCTTGGTTAACCTTCTCTGGATACCAATCGTTAATCGAGTTCGCGGCCTAACCGGCATTTCGACGAAACGACCGGGCGCCGGGCGCCAAACCGGGAGCGACTGCAAGAGAGATGGGATTGGCGGACTTCACAGACAAGGGATGTCGTGTCGGCGGCCGGATCCTGGCCGCTTTCTGCCTCTTGCTGCTGCTGGCGGCCTCATCCGTCTTGTCCTCAAATGCCAGTGCCGCCGACGCTCCGCTCGTGGCAAAAGGCTACAAGATGGCCGGCGATGCCACCAAGATGCGCATCGTCATGGATTTCGACCGCGAACCCGATATCAAATGGTTCCTGCTGCGTGGTCCCAACCGTCTTGTCATCGATCTCGCGAATACGAGATTCGCCGTGGATGCCAAGGATTTGAAGGCGCGGGGCCTGGTCAAGGGCGTGCGCCTGGGCGAACTCGGCGAGGGCGTTTCGCGTCTGATCCTCACCGGCAAGGGACCCTTTGCCGTCGACAAGCTCGACGTGCTCAAGAACGAGGACGGAACCGGCTACCGCATTGCCATCGACATGTCGGCGGCATCCGAACGCGAGTTCGATGCCGCACTTGCCAATCAGGCGCTGACCACCGGATCGACCGTTTCGACCGACAAGGGAGGGCGGGTCGGCACCGGGCCGGTCTCCAATCCGGGCCATCGGTTCACCGTCGTCATCGACCCCGGCCATGGCGGCATCGACGGCGGTGCCGAGGGCCTGAACGGCACCATCGAAAAAAACGTCACGCTGGCCTTCGCCACGGAGCTGCGCGACAAACTCGCGGCCGTCGGCAATTATGATGTGTTCATGACGCGCGACACAGACGAATTCCTGCGTCTGGACGACCGCGTGCGCATTGCCCGTCAGCATGAGGCCGACCTGCTTATTTCGATCCATGCCGACACGATCAGCGTCAAGGGCATTCGCGGCGCCACCGTCTATACCGTCTCCGACAAGGCTTCGGACCCCGAGGCGCAGGCGCTTGCCGACCGTGAGAACCTCTCCGACCAGTTCGCCGGCATGGAAATCAAGAACGACAACAAGGAAGTCACCGACATCCTGATCGACCTGATCCGCCGCGAAACACACAACTTCTCGATGAGTTTCGCCCACACGCTGGTTGGCCAGTTGTCGACCAGCGTCGGTCTTATCAACAATCCGCAGCGCTCCGCGGGTTTCAAGGTGCTCAAGGCACCCGATGTGCCGTCGGTGCTGGTCGAACTCGGTTATCTCTCGAACGCCAAGGACGAGGCGCAGTTGCTCAACGCCGACTGGCGCGGCAAGGCGGCCCAGAGCATAACCAACGCCGTCGCGCTGTTCGCGTCGGCCAAGGCCGGATCGGGAACCGGAGGTTGACATGACCGGCGACGCCTGCAACCAGAGGCGGCGTTGCGCGACGACAACACCCAGTGCTTTTATTTCCGGCCAGCAGCCGTGAAATCAGGCATTGCCGTATTTTGTCCACATGGCGGCGACAAGGGTTTTCGATTACGGATTGGGACCGGCTCGAAAGCTTGCGTGAAAGGCGGCTTCGTTTAGGAAATTCCCGAACCAAGGACTGGAGCGGGTATGATTCGTCTCATTGGCTATTTTTTCGGCATCGGCACGACGCTGGCCCTTCTGGTCGCGGCGGGCGTTGCGATCTACATCGGCCATTTGTCGAAGGATCTGCCCGACTACGAGGTACTGGCCAAATACGAGCCGCCGGTGACCACCCGCATCCATGCGTCCGACGGCGCGCTGATGGCCGAATATGCGCGCGAACGGCGCCTGTATCTGCCGATCCAGGCCATTCCGGACCGCGTCAAGGCGGCCTTCCTGTCGGCGGAAGACAAGAATTTTTACAATCACCCGGGCATCGATGTGACCGGCCTCGGCCGCGCCATCATCGTCAACCTGCAGAATTTCGGCTCGGGCCGGCGCCAGGTCGGCGCCTCGACGATCACCCAGCAGGTGGCGAAGAACTTCCTGTTGTCCTCGGACCAGACCTACGAGCGCAAGATCAAGGAGATGATCCTCGCCTTCCGCATCGAGCAGGCCTATCCCAAGGATCGCATTCTCGAGCTCTACCTCAACGAAATCTTCTTCGGCTTCGGCGCCTATGGCGTCGCCGGCGCGGCGCTGACCTATTTCGACAAATCGGTCAACGAACTGTCCGTGGCCGAGGCCGCCTACCTGGCCTCCCTGCCCAAGGGGCCGAACAACTATCACCCTTTCAAGCATGCCGATCGCGCGATCGAGCGCCGCAACTGGGTCATCGATCAGATGGTCGAGAACGGCTATGTCACGCGTGAGGAAGGCAACAAGGCCAAGGCCGAGCCGCTGGGCGTGACGCCGCGGCGCAGCGGCACCTATCTGTTCGCCGGCGAGTACTTCACCGAAGAGGTGCGCCGCCAGATCATCGCCCGCTACGGCGAGAATGCGCTCTACGAAGGCGGCCTCTCCGTCCGCACCACGCTCGATCCGAAGATCCAGCTCATTGCCCGCAAATCGATGCAGAACGGGTTGATGAAATACGACACGCTGCGCGGCTATCGCGGGCCGGTGACATCGATCGATGTCTCGGGCGACTGGGGCGTGCCGCTTGGCGCCGTCAAGGGACTGGAGGATGTTCCCGAATGGTCGCTCGCCGTCGTGCTCGACAGTTCGGCGAC
>NZ_RZPL01000142.1:0-9829 GCF_004022805.1 Mesorhizobium sp. M7A.F.Ca.CA.002.04.1.1
CCTTGAACTCCAGAATGGAGTCGCGCGCGACATAATTGATCTTGCCTTCGGCGGGAAACGGTGTCGGCGCCGGCGGAACCGTCGGCTCGGAAGCGTATGCACTGAGTGCCGAGACCGAGACGCTCAGCGCCAGTCCGGCAGCAAGGCCGATATTGCGTAAATTCCTCACTGTCTCTCTCTCCCTCTTGTTGGTCCGGAGCGTTTGCACCCGCTCCGCCTCTCCTCGAATTCAAACGGCTTCGTGGCAGTGGATCCGCCTCCCATGGATCCACCATCACCGCATGAATTTCCAGCCGGCCCGTTTCAGCCGGCCCGTTTCAGCCGGCTTGCTTCAGCGCGGCTTTTTCGGCGCGCAATTCCTCGATCGAGCGAATGCTGCGCCGTGCGGCGCCCGCCCACTCGCGGGTCTTCACCTTGGATGTCGACAGCCGCTCCCTGGCGGCCGGAACCGCATGGGCGTATTGCGGCAGCCAGGCTGCCTGGGCGACGACCATTTCGTCGACCATCTGCCAGACCTCCTCCGGCGTCGAAACCGCGCCGACCAACGGGTCATGCAGCACGGCGAGCTTCAGAAGATCGATGTCGCCCGATATCGCGGCATGCACCGACATGCGCTGGACGTTGATCGAAGCGATGCAGGTGGCGGCGCAAGCCTCCGGCAACGTGATGCCGGCGGCCATGTTGATGCCGAAACGGTCGACGAAGCCCGGCGACTCGATGATGGCATCGTGCGGCAGGTTGGTGATCACCCCATTGTTCTTGACGTTGAAGTGGCCGCGATAGACGCGGTTGGTCTCCAGCGCCTCCAATATGTGGCTGGCATGCTCGTTGGAGCGTTTCTCGCGGTCGATCGGCTTGGACGCCGCTTCGAGGAACTGCGGATATTCCGTCTCGAACCAGTTGCGGGTTTCGGTGGAGTAGCGGAGATAGCCGCCGGTCTCGCCGTGAATCCAGTCGGACATATCGATCCAGCGCGTGATCTCGTCGGGACGTTTGCGGTACCAGGGCAGATATTCGGAAAGATGACCGTTGCTTTCGGTCGAATAGACGCCGAAGCGCTTCAGGACGTCGATGCGCAGCTTCTCCTGCCTGGAATAGACCGGATGCGCCTCGAAAGCGGCCACCAGTTCATCCTTGCCAATGGGGCGGCCGTTGAGGCGCAGATCGATGAACCAGGTCTGGTGGTTGATGCCGGAACAGACATAGTCGAGCTCCTGCGTGGACTTCGCGCCAAGCACCTCGGCGATCTGCTCGGCGCCGTGCTGGACGCCGTGACAGAGCCCGACAGTGTCGACCTTGCCGTATTCGATCGCCGCCCAGGTGTTCATCGCCATCGGGTTGGCGTAGTTCAGGAATTTGACGTTCGTCTCGGCGACCTCGCGTATGTCCTTGCAGAAATCCAGGATCACCGGAATGTTGCGCTGGCCATAGAGAATGCCGCCGGCACAGATCGTATCGCCGACGCACTGGTCGATGCCGTATTTCAAGGGAATGCGGATATCGTCGGCGTAGGCTTCGAGGCCGCCGACCCGCACGCAGCTGATGACGTAGCGAGCGCCTTCGAGCGCCTTGCGGCGGTCGGTGGTCGCCGTCACCGTGGTCGGCAACCTGTTTGCCTGGACGATCCTGTCGAGGATCGCCTTGATCATCTGAAGATTGTGCTCGCTGACGTCGGTCAGCGCGAATTCGATGTCCTTGAATTCGGGCACGCACAGGATGTCGGTGAACAATTTCTTGGTGAAGCCGACGCTGCCGGCACCGATGATAGCGATTTTGAAACTCATCAGCCGCACCTCATTCCATTTCGAATTGCAGGCAAGGAATGACAATGGGAGGCTCTAGCCACATGCCGCGACATGTATGCAGGACAAGCCGGAATCCGGCTCGCCAACCTCCCTGTCCGCTCCTTGACTGCGGATCTCTCTCGCTTTTCGATGGGGATTATGCGCTTATTCGCGAGCGCGACCAGAGAAGGATTATGCTTTCAGGGGTAATTTTGTGCTGCATGATTTGATAGAACACGGACAGTCCATGCGCACGATCTCGCTGCCGCGCGGCCGCCAGCGCCTGCACGCCATGCCGACGAGCACGGGCTACGAAGTGCGCGAGGACGAAATCTACGACTGGGACGGCCGCAAGCGCGGTCAGACACCGTTCACCGTGCTCCAGCACACGATCAGCGGGACTGGCCGGCTGCGCTACGAAAACCGCAACTACCGCTTGCAGAAGAACGACACATTGCTGGTGCTGGTGCCGCACAACCACCGTTACTGGCTGGCTGGAGATGAGCGCTGGGAATATTTCTGGATTTCGATGAACGGCGAGGAAGCGCTGCGCATCCACAAGTCGATCCTCAGCGTCTCGGGTCCTGTATTTCGGCTGCAGCCGGCGACAATCGATCATCTTGCCGATTGCAGCCTGCGCCTGATCAAAGGCGCCGCTTCGCCGGGTGCTGCTTCCGCGATAGCCTACGAGGCTGCGATGGCGCTCTATGACGATGTCTTCGGTTCCCATGCCTTCGCCGAAAAACTAAGCGCCATGCAGCCGGTCATCGATCACATCAACGCCAATCTCGACAAGCCGCTGCCGGTGGCGGACCTGGTCCAGATCAGCGGCCTCAGCCGAGCCCATTTCTCACGCTGTTTCGCCGAGAGCGAAGGCCTGCCTCCGGCCGAGTTCGTGCTGCAGCAGCGCCTGCAACGCGCGGCGAAGCTGCTGACCAAAGCGGATTTTTTGCCGGTGAAGGAGGTCGCCATCCTGTGCGGCTTCGAGGAAGCGAACTATTTTTCAAAGGTCTTCCGCCGCTGCTACGGCATCACACCGAGCCAATTCCGCACCACAGGCATGTACGCGAATTTGCGGACTCCGGCCAGGCGCGGCGTCAGGGCGTTCGATGACGAGACCTGACGCCGCCACGGTTAAACAGGCAGCCAACTAGGCAGCGCGCAGGCTGCCGCCGTCCAGCCATTCGAGATCGGCTTGCGAAAGCGTGATGTCGAGAGCGCGCAGGCTGTCGTCCAGTTCATCCAGCGTGCGTGGCCCGATCAGCGGGATGGAGGGGAAGGGCTGAGCGAGCACATAGGCCAGCGCAATATGGATCGGGCTCTTGCCCAGTCTCGCGGCAAGTTCGATCGCCCGGTCGCGGCGGCCGAAATTCCGCTCGGAGTACCAGACCCGCACCAGCTCCTCATTGTCTTGCTTGTCGCGACCCGCCCGATCGGTGAAGAAGCCGCGCCCTTGGCTCGACCAGGCGAAATTCGGCATCTTCCTGGATGTCAGCCAGGCCTTCCACGCATCCGTGGAGGACGTGACGCAGCCAGCCCAGATCGGCTCCAGCATTTCGGCCAGCGAGAAATTGTTGGACAGCGCACCGGGCTTTTGCTTGCCGGTGCGTTCGGCGTAGGCAATTGCCTCATCCATGCGTTCCATCGTCCAGTTCGAACCGCCGAACGGGCCGCGGATGCGGCCGGCCTTGACCTCGCGATCCATCGCATCGACGAATTCGCCGACCGGCACATCCGGATTGTCGCGGTGCATGAAGTAGACATCGACATGATCGGTCTGCAGGCGTTCGAGCGTCTGGTCGAGCTGCTTGCCGATCACATCAGGATAGCACAGCGGCGAGTGCGCGCCCTTGGCGATGACCACCGATTGCGCGCGCACGCCACGGTTTTTCAACCATTCGCCAAGCAGCTTCTCGGTATAGCCGCCGCCATAGACATAGCCGGTATCGAAGAGATTGCCGCCGGCCTCGAAAAAGGCATCGAGCAGGATCGAACCTGAGGAAAACGTACGGAAATCCTCGAAGCCGAGCGCCACCACCGATGCCGGTTTCGACAGGCCAGGAATGGTGCGCTTGGCGACCGCCGTGCCGCCGGACCGTAGCGGCCGGCCGGAGATGGTGTTGGTGCGCTGCTCGGCCTTCTCGATCCCGTATTCGAGGCCGGCTGCCGTCCGCCATTTGTCCAGCACACGCAAGGTGCCGAGGCTTTCCGCCCACGCCATGCCCGGCCAGGCGAATTCTTGGCCGCCGGCGCGGATCGCCTCGCCGGCTGCGTCGACCTCGAAGGAATAGACATGGCGCTTCTCGTCGACGCTGATGGTCTGGCGCGTACCATCGGAGGCGATGACGTCTATCCGGCCGAGACCGACATCGCGGTTGCCGCCGGCGAACCAGAAGTCCGGCACTTCGATGCGGCCCCTTGTGCCCAGGATGCGCAGCACATTGTCCTGGTTGAGCGAGATGCTGCAGGAGACTTCGGCGACAATGCCGCCGGGGAAATGCAGCAGCGCGGAGGCCCATTCGTCGACGCCGGACTGGCCCAGATGGGCGGTGCCGACCACCTTGTCTGGCTCGCTGAAGGGCTTTCCGACGGCCGCACCGGCAATCAGCCGGACCATCGAGACGGGATAGCCGCCGACATCGAGAATACCGCCGCCGGCGAGATCGTTGGCATAGAGCCGGTGCTGCGGCATGAAGCCCGGCATGGCGAAACCGAAGCTCGACTTGATCATCCTGATCTCGCCGATGACGCCGGACCTGATCAGCTCCACCAGCTTCTTGGTCTGCGGGTGCAACCGGTACATGAAGGCTTCGCCGAGGAATGTGCCGGCCTTGCGCGCAGCATGCATCATGGCGTCGGCCTCGAAGGCGGTCAGCGCCAGCGGCTTTTCGCACAGCACATGCTTTCCGGCCTCGGCCGCCTTGATCGCCCATTGCGCATGGCCTGGATGCGGTATCGAAATGTAGACGGCGTCGATGTCGGGGTCGGCGAGCAGCGCGTCGTAGCCGTCGAGGATACGGGCACCGGGAAAACGCTCGGCAAGCCCCGGCTTGGCGGGATTGCGTGCGCCGATGGCGACCAGCTTGCCGGTGTCCGAAGCGGCCACGCCACCGGCAAAGGACTGGGCGATGCTGCCCGGGCCGAGAATGCCCCAGCGAATGGGCGTGGTTGCGGTCATTGTCATTCTCCTTGAAGGCTGGAAAGGGCTGGCGGTCAGCGCAGCCGCAGTCCTTTTTCGTCGAACAGGTAGGATTTGCGGATGGAAACGGTGATCTCGGACGTGTCGGGGACCTTTGCCGCGTCGCGCTGGATCACCACGTCGTCACCGTTGGCCGTTCTGGCATAGAGGAAACTTGTGCCGCCCAGGTGCTCGATCACGTCGATGGCAACCACAAGGTCGGCGTCGCCTTCTCCGGCATTGCCGAAATGTTCGGGCCGCACACCGACAATGACCTTGCTGCCGATTTTTGGGCTGCCTATTTCGGGCGCAGTGCCAGTCAGCGGTAGCGTGATGCGGGTCTTCTCCTGGCCCGCCAGTTCGACCACGACGCCAGGTGCATCGTGCCCGACAACCCGGCCTTTGATGAAATTCATCTTCGGCGAGCCGACAAAGCCGGCGACGAACTGATTGTCGGGGTTGTCGTAGAGATCGAGTGGCCGGCCGATCTGCTCGATATGGCCGGCGCGCATCACGACGATCCTGTCGGCGAGCGTCATCGCCTCGGTCTGGTCGTGGGTGACATAGATCATTGTCGTGCCCAGTTCCTTATGGAGCCGGGAGATCTCGACGCGCATCTGGACGCGCAATTCGGCGTCGAGATTGGAGAGCGGCTCATCGAACAGAAACACCTGCGGTTCGCGTACGATGGCGCGGCCGATGGCGACGCGCTGGCGCTGGCCGCCTGAGAGTTTTTTCGGGCGCCTGTCCATCAATTCGCTGATGCGCAGGATCTCGGACGCCCGCTTCACCCGCCGTTCGGTGTCGGCTTTTGGATTGCCGGTCATGCGCAGGCCGAAAGAGAGGTTCTGTTCGACGCTCATATGCGGATACAGCGCGTAGGACTGGAACACCATGGCGATGCCGCGGTCGGCCGCCTCGACATCATTGACCACCTTGCCGCCGATGGCGATTTCGCCGCCGCTGATGTCCTCGAGCCCGGCGATCATCCTGAGCAGCGTCGATTTTCCGCAGCCGGAGGGGCCGACGAAGACGACGAACTCGCCGTCCTTGATGTCCATGCTGGCGCCATGGACGACCTCGAAGACGCCGAAGCGCTTGACGACATTGGTGAGCGTGACCGTTGCCATGCTGCCCCTTACTTGACCGCGCCGGCGGCAATGCCGGCGATGAAATGGCGCTGCAGCAGCACGAAGACGACCAGCATCGGCACCGTCAGCATTACAGCGCCCGCCATGATGCCGCCCCATGACACCTTGGTGAGGCCGATCAGCGTGCCGAGCGCCACCGGCGCCGTCATCGAACCAGGCTGGCTGTTGATCAAAAGCGGCCACAGATAATTGTTCCAGGAGGCGAGGAACAGGATGATGGCGAGTGCGGCCAGCATCGGCCGCGCCAAAGGCAGCGCGACAAAGAGGAAGATGCGCCACTCCTTCACGCCCTCGACGCGCGCCGCATCGAAGAGGTCGTCCGGCATCATCGAAAAACTCTGCCGCATGAACAGCACGCCGAGCGAATTGAACAGCGGCGGAACGATCAGCGCCACCCAGGTGTTGGCGAGCTTGAAGTCGCGCGCCACCATGATGAACTGCGGGATCAGCACGACCGCATAGGGCAGCGTTATGGTGCCCAGTATGATGGCGACGACCGCGCCCTTGCCGAAGAACTGGTATCGGGCCAGCGCCCAGCCGGCCATCGACGTCAGCAGCACCGACAGGATGGTGTAGGTCACCGCCACCGAGACCGAAATGCCGATGGCGCCGACGAAGTTCGTGTCACGCTGCAGATTGTTGAAATTGTCGATGAAATTGCCGTGCGGCAAAAGCTCGATGCCGGGGCTGAAGATGCCGTTGTCGGGCATGGTCGAGAACACCACCATCATCCACAGCGGAAACAGCCAGATCAGCGCCAGCGGCGTCAGGAACAGATGCAGAGCGATGCTGCGTCCCAGCCTGGCGGAGGAGCGCGAACTCATTTCGGTTCCCTCGTCAGCCACAGCTGCGCCAGCGTGATGGCGATCGCCAGCCCGGCCATGGTGTAGGCGACGGCCGAGGCGTAGCCGAAGTTGAGCGACCGAAAGCCCTGGCGGTAAAGCAGCAGGCCAAGCGTCTCCGTGCCGCCGCCCGGCCCGCCGCGCTCGGTGATCAGGAAGGGCTCGGTGAACAGCTGCATGGTGCCGATGATCGACAGCACGAGACAGAACACGATGACCGGCTTCAGCAGCGGCAGGGTGATGTAGAAGAACTGCTTGAGCTTGCTGACGCGGTCGAGCGTCGCCGCCTCGTAGACGTCTTCGGGAATGGACTGCATGCCGGCGAGCAGGATGATGGCGTTGTAACCGGCCCAGCGCCAGGTCACCGCGATCATGATCAGCGCCATCGCCGGCGTGACGTTGGAGAACCAGTCGATCTTGGGCAGGCCGACGCTGTTCAGGAGCTTGTTGATGATGCCGAAATCGAGGTTGAACATCAGCCGGAACACCGCCGAATAGGCAACCTCGCCGACCACGACCGGGGCGAAGAAGGCGAAGCGGTAGAGGCCACGCGCCTTCAAGAGCGGCGAGTTCAAAAGCACCGCCATGACGAGCGCCAGCGAGATCATCACCGGCACCTGGATGACCAGGATGAGCAGCGTGTTCTTCAGGGCGTTGAAGAAGGCCGGATCGCCGATCAACCGGCCCCAGTTGAAGCTCGGCGCGAACCGCCACGGCACGGTGCGCGTTGCCTGGAAGGAGATCATGAAGGAGCTGATGATCGGCCACACCCAGAAGATCGCGAAGATCAGCAGATAGGGCGTGAGGAAGCGATAGGCCGTGGCGTTACGATTGCGCATCTTGCTCCTCCTTCTACCGCTTGTTGTTTCACGCCGTCGCCTGGGTCTTCCCTTCTCCCCTTGTGGGAGAAGGTGTCGCCGAAGGCGACGGATGAGGGGGTGTTCCAGAGAACGCAAACGTCTCACTCCGCTGGAGCACCCGTCATCCGTCTCGGCGCTATCGCGCCGATCCACCTTCTCCCACAAGGGGAGAAGGAGAAGCGGTGATCAAGATTTGACGGGCAGTCCGGTCGCCGCCGCGATCTGGCTTGCGGCATCGTCGAGCGCCGCCTTGGCGTCAGGATAGCCGCCGGCCAGATACTTGGTCTGCACGGCGCGGACGATGATTTCGGCGTCGCTCTGGAACTGCGTGCCGCGGCTCGGAACAACCTTCGGCAAGGTGCCGAGAATGTCCTTCCATACCGCCTGGCCGCCCCAGTAAGACAGGCCTTGTGCGACATAGGGATCGTCGAGTGCCGAGACCAGGGACGGTACCAGGCCGAACTCCTTCAGCATCGTGATCTGGCCTTCATTGGTTCCGAGCGTGTATTTCAGATAGGCGTAGGCAGCCTCCTTGTTCTTGGAAGCCGAGGTGATGGCCAGCGAGGACCCGCCGAGATTGGCGGCGCGCGGCCCGTCGGCGGTGAGGCTCGGCATCAGATAGACGCCCCATTTGCCGTTTTCGCCGGCAGATTCGGTGCGAATGGTGCCCTCATACCAGCCGCCATAGATCTGGGTGGCGACGGTGCCGGCGGTGTTGTTGGTGATCTTGGTGCCCCAGTCGGCCGACGAGATGATGCCGGCGTCCTTCATCTCCTTGACCTTGGTCATGGCATCGATGCATTTGGGCTGGTTGACCGTGATCGATTGTCCGTCCTCGGAGAAATAGGCGCAGCCCTGTTCGTTGGAGATCATGCGGAAGAATTCCGAGTCGCCATTGAAATCGGCATTGGTCATCGAGACGCCAGGATTGGCGGCCTGGATTTTCTTGCCGGCGGCGATGAAATCGTCCCAGGTCTTGATCGAAGCCGGATCGACGCCGGCCTTTTCGTAGAAGTCGCGGCGATAAAAGGCGGCCACCGGGCCGGAATCCCACGGCATCGCGTAGGCCTTGTCGCCCACTTCCAACTCGGTGCGCTTGAAATCGGGGAATTTTTTCTGGTCGTCGGCTGTGTAACCGAGCGTATGCAGGTCGACGAAGCAGTCGGGGAACTGGCTCCAGTAATTCTCGGCCTCGCCGTTCTCGATGGTGACGACATCAGGCAGCCCGACGCCGCCGGCGGCGCAGCCGGCGATCGACTTGTCGTAAGTCGGCTGGTTGCCGAGATCCTGGACCGTGACCTTGACGTCGGGAAATTGCTTGTTGAAGCCGGCAATGGTCGCTTTCAGCGATGAAGCCGCGACATTCCAGCTCCAGATGGTGATTTCGCCGGATTGCGCGAAGGCCGGGGCTGAGCCCAGGGCAAGCGCGAGCGCGGCGCAGGTCATTGTGATGCGCATTGAAATCCTCCCATTTCATTTGCTCTCTCACTGTGAGCGTGGCTAGACTATGCACCGGGCAAGGCCTGTCGCCGTCAAAGGGAATATGAAATTGGCGGAAAGTAAGATGCCTGAACGGCCGTTCTACCAGCCTGGGGCCAGCAGCGTGGAAGGCCTGCCGCTGCTCCTGCAGATGTTTCACACCAATCCGTTGGTGATGCTCAAGCCGCATTGGCACGCCCAGGTCGAGGTTAATTTCATCGTGCGCGGCAGCGTGCATTACCGCATGAACGACCACGAGATTTCGCTTTCGGCCGGCGAGATGTGCCTGTTCTGGGGTGGCCTGCCGCACCAGATGGACGATTTGTCCGACGACGCCATCTATGCCGGAGCGCATCTGCCGCTGGTGCATTTCTTCCGGCTGCACCTGCCCACGGACATAAGGCACCGGCTGATGACGGGCGCAACACTGGTGACATCGGCCACCGACCAGTCCGACAACCATAATTTCGAGCGCTGGAACCGCTACGCCCGGTCCGGCGACCAGGCCAAGGCCGAACATGCCGTCAACGAATTG
>NZ_RZPL01000143.1:0-9793 GCF_004022805.1 Mesorhizobium sp. M7A.F.Ca.CA.002.04.1.1
GCCTTGGTGGCTTCGAGGCAGAGTTCACCGACCTTCTGGAAATCGGCGTCCGTCGGCTGGCCTTTGCCGACGCCGGGGATCTGCAGGATTTTTGTGCGCAATTCGCTTGCCGCGGAGGCCGGGCGCGTCAAGGCGCCAAGTCCGGCGCCGGATGCGGCTGCGATCGCGGCCATGCTTGCCGCACCCTTCAATATGTCGCGCCTTGTGGCGCCGGCTCGAACCAGTTTGTCGTAAAGACCCGTTCTCATCGCCTATTCCTCCCAGAACATCAGTGTGAATAAATCGGCCAACTGTCGGACGCCGGAGCGCCAACGATGCTCCCGTTTCGGAAACGAATTAGGCAGGACCCCACCCTGCGTCGATTGAAGTTCCGATTGCGGATCGGGCACCGACATTTTGACCAGCGCCTGCCACTATTCTCACAACCCAACGCCGTGTCAACGAGAGCGGGTTTTTATCTATAAGGGACCGACTTGCCCTGGCAGGTCGCGTTGGTTAGCTTCTGCGCCTACGGCTAATGGAGCCGATGGGGGAGACATGGCGCAAGTCGCGATCAGCAAGGTGGCCAAGGCCTTTGGAACGGTCAAGGTTCTGCACGAAGTCAGCGTCGATATCGCAGACGGACAGTTCGTGGTGCTGGTTGGCCCTTCGGGTTGCGGCAAGTCCACGCTGCTCAGGATGGTGGCCGGGCTGGAGACCGTCTCCGCCGGCACGATCGCCATCGGCGACCGCGTCGTCAATCATCTGCCGCCGGCCAAGCGCGACATCGCCATGGTGTTCCAGAACTATGCGCTCTATCCGCACAAGACGGTCGAGCAGAACATGGCCTTCGCGCTCAAGCTCAGGAAAACCGATCCGGCCGTGGTCGCCGAGCGGGTCAAGCGCGCCGCCGACATCCTCGACCTCAATCCCTATCTGAAGCGCTATCCCCGCCAGCTTTCCGGCGGGCAGCGCCAGCGCGTGGCCATGGGCCGCGCCATCGTGCGCAATCCGCAGGTGTTCCTGTTCGACGAGCCGCTGTCCAATCTCGACGCCAAGCTGCGCGTGCAGATGCGCACCGAGATCAAGGAACTGCACCAGAGGCTGAAGACCACCACCATCTACGTCACCCACGACCAGATCGAGGCCATGACCATGGCCGACAAGATCGTTGTCATGCGCGACGGCCGCATCGAGCAGGTCGGCGCGCCGCTGGAACTGTTCGACCGCCCGGCCAACCTGTTTGTCGCCGGCTTCATCGGCTCGCCTTCGATGAACCTGCTCAAGGGCACCATGCGCAAGGGCGACAAGCCCGGTGTCGACATCGCAGGCACGCTGTTCCCGATCGGATCGGGCAATGCCGCGCAGGACGGTCAAGCGGTCGTCTATGGCGTGCGACCGGAGCACCTCGAGATCCATCCCGACGGCGTGCCGGCGAAGATTTCGGTGGTCGAGCCGACCGGCTCGGAAACGCTGGTGTTCCTGCGCTTCGGCGAAGGCGAGATGGTGGCGCTGTTTCGCGAGCGCCACGACTTCAAGCCGGGCGATACGCTGAAGCTGAAGCCAAGGCTCGACCAGATCCATCTTTTCGACGCAGAGACCGGCAAGCGTCTCTGATCCCAACTCACGAGGAATACCATGCTCAAAGGCATCAACCCGCTGCTCAATGCCGACGTGCTGCAGGCATTGCGGGCAATGGGGCATGGCGATGATCTGATCATCGCCGACACCAATTTTCCGTCCGATTCGGTGGCGCGCCAGACGGCGCTCGGCCGCGTGCTGCGCATCGATGCCTCGGCCGCGCAAGTGGTCAAGGCGGTGCTGTCGCTCTACCCGCTCGACACGTTCGTCGACGATTCGGCCGCGCGCATGGAAATCGTCGGCAAGCCGGACGAGATTCCTGCAGTGCAGAAGGAAGTGCAGAAGGAAGTCGATAAGGCCGAGGGCAAGTCGTGGCCGATGATCGCGGTCGAGCGCTACGCCTTCTACGAGCGCGCCAAACAAGCCTATTGTGTCATCCAGACCGGCGAACGCCGCTTCTATGGCTGCTTCGCCTTCCGCAAGGGCGTCGTGCCGCCGGATGCGGAGTAGCGGCATGGCTTCGGGCAAGCCGGTCGTCATATTGGGTGTGTTCGTCGCCGACACCGCCTACAGGGCGCAGCGGCAGCCGCGCATGGGCGAAACGATCCTCGGCACATCCTTCACGCTGGGTCCCGGCGGCAAGGGCTCGAACCAGGCGGTGGCCGCCGGCAAGCTCGGCGCCGACGTCACCTTCCTCACCCGCCTCGGCGTAGACCCCTTCGCCGACATGGCCAGGCAGACCTGGACGCAGGCGGGCGTCAAGGATGCCGTCATCGACACGCCGGAAAGCTACACCGGCGCGGCCTACATCTTCGTCGAGGAGACCACCGGCAACAACGCCATCATCGTCAGCCCCGGTGCTGCCATGCTGATCTCTCCAGCCGATATCGAAGCCAATGCCGCATTGATCAGCAATGCCGGCGTCTTTGTCACGCAGCTCGAACAGCCGATCGAAGCAGCCATGCGGGCGTTGGAGATCGCGCGTGGGGCAGGGGTGACGACGATCCTCAATCCGGCCCCTGCGGCAAAGCTTCCCGACCGCATCTACACGCTCTGCGACTACTTCACACCCAACGAGACCGAGACGGAGGAACTGACCGGGATGAAGGTGTCCTCGGTCGACGAGGCGCGAGCCGCTGCGGACAGTCTGCTCGAAAAGGGCGTCGGCACAGTCATCGTCACGCTCGGCGACAAGGGCGCGCTTTTGCACTCGAAAAATCGCTCCGACCATGTTCCAGCCGTCAGTGCCGGCCCGGTGGTCGAAACCACGGGGGCAGGCGATGCCTTCAATGGCGGGCTTGCGGCAGCACTTTCGAGGGGCGTGGAACCGCTGCAGGCGGTGCGCTTCGCTTGCGCCGTCGCCGGAATCTCGGTGACCCGGCCAGGGACTGCGCCATCCATGCCGACGCTGCAGGAGGTCGAGGCGCTGCTGGCGAGAGGATGATCTTGCGCGGCAAGACGTCTGCACGGGCCGAACGGACCTGAGTGACCTCAGGTCTCTTGGACCTCAGGTCTCTTGCAAGACAACATTTTTGACAATCAATGTCGACATTTCTCCAAAGCCAAGGGCTTGATACCCTTGAGAGAAATGGCGCGAGTGACGGGGCTCGAACCCGCGACCTCCGGCGTGACAGGCCGGCACTCTAACCAACTGAGCTACACCCGCGCATGGCGAACACGTGTCAGCCGTGTTCGTCGTTGGGGCGCTGGATAAGGGGTTCGCCACCGGGTGTCAAGCGCACCAAACCATCATAACAGCAAACAGGAGAAGGTTTTTTGACAGCCGGCGTTTTGTTGGCAAAACCGGCATCCAACCAGGGCGTCCTGCGCTCATTTGGCCTTGCGAAGCGGACCCTGACCGCTTAAAGGTCCGGCCCGGAGCGGGCGATTAGCTCAGTTGGTAGAGCGCTTCGTTTACACCGAAGATGTCGGCGGTTCGAGCCCGTCATCGCCCACCATTCACACGATCTCCGGTGCGCACGATCTCCGGTGCGGTTGTCAGCCGTTTGGCGACATAGATGCTGTGGTCCGGCAATCCCGGCTCCCGCAACACCGCGAATCCGATGGCCCTGTAGAAGCGCAGCGCGTTGTGATTGTCCGGCATCACTTCGAGGCAAAGCCCGCGTGAACCGAGCGCGGCGAGCCTTTGCTCGAGAAAAGCCATCGCCCGCCGGCCGATGCCTTTGCCACGCGCTTGCGACAAAAGGTCGATATGACCGTGCGAAGGGTAGGCAGCCAGGGCCGGCGGAATGGTGAAGTCGCGATGATGGATCTGGTGGCGAGCCCAGTCGCTGCCGCTCCAGCGTGCGCGGTCGGGTCCGGGATCGGTCACCTGCGCGCGAAGGCGCGGATACCACTTTGCTGCCAGGCCTGCATTGAAAGCCTTTGTGTCTTTTGCACCCAGCAGATAGCCCGCGGCGCCCGTTGGCCCATCGACGATGAAAGCGAGGTCGGGCTCCAGCACCTGGTAGGGGATGGTGTAGATCTGGCCCAACAGATCCGGAGCGTCTTCGCGACCGGTTGCATCCTGGCCGGCATCACCGGTCTTGAGGCAGATCATGGCAAGTGCTGGATGGTCGGCCTCGGTCGCCTGGCGCAGGAAGAAGCCATCGCCGAAATCGATGATCATGGCGGAACGAGCCGGAAATCGCTGCCTTCGGGCAGCAACTGGCCACCATCGACGACGATGGTCGTGCCGGTGATGTAACTGGCATCGTCCGAGGCGAGGAACAGGAAGGCATTGGCGACGTCGCGCGGGCTGCCGAGGCGGCCAAGCGGGATGGAATCCTCCATGTTCTTGATGAACGCCTCGCCGCGATGCAGCTCGATCGCTTCGGTCAGGATGTTGCCGGGCTCGACGCCGTTGACGGTGATGCCGTAGCCGGAGAATTCCAGTGCCGCGGCGCGGATGAAGCCGTTGATGCCGGCCTTGCTGGCCGAATAGTGGCCATGGCCCGGGCTGGTGACATGCGGACCGGTGATGGAGGAGGTGTAGAGCATGCGGCCGAAGCGTTGCGCCTTCATCGGCACCAGGGCCGCGCGGCTGGCATTGAAGGTGCCGCGCAGATTGACCGCCATGACGCGGTCCCAGTCGTCGGCGCTGGTGTTCTCGATCAGCTGCCAGGGATAGATGCCCGCATTCTGCACGATGATGTCGAGACGGCCATGCTGCTTCAGCGCCAGCGCCACGGCGGCCTTGGCGTCGCTCATTTGCGAGATGTCGGTGCGGATGAAGGGGACGCCCAACTCGCCAGCGGTCGCTTGCCCGGCCTCGACTTCGGTGTCGGCGAGCACCAGCCGCGCCCCCTCTTCGGCAAAGCGGAGCGCAATGCCCTTGCCGATGCCGCGGGCGGCGCCGACGATGAGCGCCACCTTGTCTTTTAGCCGTCCTGTCATGCGAGCCGTCCTGTCATGCGAGTCTTTGGCGAATGGTTTGCTTGAAGGCGTCGAGCAGCACCGCGGCCAGCACCAGCAGGCCATGAATCACCTGGGTGAAATTGGCCGGCAGGCCCATCAAATTGATCGCCGTGTTGATGGCCGAGAGCAAAAGCACGCCGGCATAGACGCCGGGGAGGGTGCCGACGCCGCCTTTGAGGCTGACGCCGCCGATGACGACCGCGGCGAAGGCGTTGAACAGCAAGCCGACGCCGAGATTGGCGGTGGCGCCCGACGGGCGGAACGCCAGCAGCCAGCCAGCCAGGCCGGCGATGGCGCCGGCGAGCACGAAGGCGATGATGAGATTGCGGTTCACCCGGATGCCGGCGCGGAAGGTCGCCGTCTCGTTGCCGCCGATCATCACCAGATGCCGGCCGAGCGGCGTCTTGGCCATGATCAGCGAAAAGACCACGAAACAGCCAACCGCGATCCAGGCGGTGAGCGGCAGGCCGACAAGGCGCTGGATGCCGAACCAGCGGATGGCCGGCGCCAGGTCCTGCGCCGAGCGGCCGCCCGACACGACCAACACGAGGCCGCGCACCCAGATGTAGGACGCCAGCGTGATGATGAAGGCGCTCATCTTCACCTTGACCACCAGATAGCCGTTGAAGGCGCCGATGAGACCCCCGACTGCCAGCGCCAGCAGCAGCGAAACCGGAACCATCAGCCACTCGGGATGCAGCTGCACGCCCATGCCGATGCCCGACGAGCAAAACAGGATGCCGACCGCCATGGCGCTGAGCGCTGCGACGGATTCGACCGACAGATCCATGTGACCGGCGATGATCACCAGCGCCAGGCCGATCGACATGACGCCGAGCACGCTCGAAGCCTCGATGATATTGGCGAAGATGCCGAGCTGAAAGTAGTTCGGGACGAAGATGGAGAAGACCACCAGCACGAACAGCAGCATGAACCAGACGAGGTTGTCGAGTACGAACTCCAGGGCTTTGCGTGTGCGCGGGTTCATGGGTTGATCCGGTTGGCGCCCCCGCGAAATCAACTCGATTTCGTCGGGTTCAGGCGCGGATTCAAATTCGCCACGGCATCCTTTCGGACGCGGCGGTGTGAAAGGCAGGCTCCGGGCCGCTACGGCCCGGAGCGCTTTCAGATGACTATTCGACCGACTTGACGGTGTCCGTCGGCGGCTTCTGGTTGCCCCAGAAGGCCGGATTATCGACGTTTTCCTTGGTGATCGCTGCACCGGGGATCTTGATGTTCGGACCCCAGGCTTCCTTGGTCACGGTCGATTTCAGGCCGAGCACGTCGTATTCGCCGGGCTTGATTTCCTGCTTCTTGACGATCTTGTCCATGAACATGGCGACAGCCGCGGCCTGCGCGTAAAGCGGCTGCTCGATTTCGGCGTTGAGCCAGCCCTTGCGGATCAGGTCGAGGCCGACCGGAGCGCCGTTCGAGCTCATCAGCATGACGTCGCCCGGCTTCTTGCCGGCCGCCTCGAGCGAGGCGACGGCGGCGACCGATAGGTGCGCGGCATGGCTGAAGATCAGGTCGATGTCGGGGTTGGCCAGCATCTGGTCGGCAACGATTGTGCCGGCATTGCTGGCTTCCCATTGCATGGCCGGAAGCGAGATGATCTTGACGTCCGGAAATGCCTTCATCTTCTCCTCAAAACCCTTCTGGATGTCGAGCGTGTAGGGATCGCCGGGGTCGCCGAGCACCTGCAGAACCTTGCCCTTCACCGAGCCGTTCTTGGCTTTCAGCAGCTTCTCGGCCTGATCCGCGGCGACGTAGCCGATCTCGACCGTTCCGGCGACAGAGGTGAAGTCGGACGGGGTCGAGGTGATCTGGCGGTCGAACTCGACCACCGGGATGCCGGCGGCGCGCGCGGCTTCGATGGACGGTTTCAGCGCATTGAAGTCGACTGCAGCCAGGATGATGGCCGCCGGCTTCAGCGCGATGACATCGTTCATCTGCGATTGCTGGGCGTCGGTCTTGTTGTCGGCGTTCAGCGTCTTCATCTCGTAGCCGGTCTGCTTCAGGAACAGTTCCAGCGCGCTCACCGAGCCGGTCTGGAACTCGTCCAGCAGGGTCGGCACCATATAGTAGACGATACCCTTGGACTGGGCGAATGCCGGCGTGAGCGTGGCAAAGGCCAGTGCAAGGATACCGAAGACAGCAAGAAGTATTCGCTTCATGTCGTTCGCTCCTCTTAAGCCGGACCCCTCTTTTGTCCCTCAGCCTGTCGGTCCGGCACCGGCAAGCGTCTCACCGGTGATCATGTTGATCACCGCGTCGGGACTTGTTTTATTGCGTGCGACATCGCCGGCCACGACGCCCTGGCGGATCACCACGATCCGGTCGGCGACCTGAAAAGCCTGCTGCATGATATGGGTGATGATGACGACGCCGATGCCCTGGTTGGCCACCTGGCGGATCATGTCGAGACCGCGCCGCGTCTGTTCGACACCGAGGGCGGCGAATGGTTCGTCGAGCAGCACCAGCTTGCCGCCCCAGTGCACGAAGCGGTTGAGTTCGATGGCTTGCCGCTGGCCGCCCGAAAGATGCTCGACATTGGCGCGCAGCGAGGGAATGCGGGTGCCGGCATTGGCCAGCGCCTTTCCGACGACGGCTTCCATGGCGCGCTCGTCAAGCACGGGAATGCCGAGAAACTTGCGGGTGATCTCGCGGCCCATGAAGAAATTGGCGACCACGTCGACGTTGGTGCACAGCGAGAGATCCTGGTAGACGGTCTCGATGCCGGCCGCCTTGGCCTCGGCCGGTGATTTGGCGAGGAATTCCTTGCCCTCGAACAGCATGCGGCCCGATGTCGGCTCCAGTCCGCCTGATATGATCTTCACCAGTGTCGATTTGCCGGCGCCGTTGTCGCCCAGCAGCGCCACGACCTCGCCCTTGTCGATCGAGAAGCTGATCCCCTTGAGCGCTTCGATCGCGCCATAGTTCTTGGTGACGTTGTCGAGCACCAGCAGGGGTTCACTCATGCCGCAATCTCCCTGCCTTTGAGAAGGTCGCGCTCGCGTTCGCGTTCGGCCGCGAACATCTGCCCGAAGCGAGGTGACAGAACCCCGGAAACCGCCAGGGCGGCGGCGCCGCGCAGCACGGAATGCTGTCCGCCGCGCGCGACCACGACCCTGGGCGTCGTGCGGTCCTTGCGGGCCGAGACGGAGTTGTGCAGGCCTGCGGCCGAACCAGCCAGCATTTCGAGCAGGTCGGTGGATGCCAGCCCGCCGAGGATGACCGTCTCCGGGTCGAACAGGTTCTCGATGACGGCGACGGCGTTGTGAAAGATCGGTGCGACTTCGGCCACCCAGTCGGCCTCGCTGCCGTTCCAGCGCCGGAGCGCCTCGAGCGACAAATATCTTTCGAGGCAGCCGCTGTTGCCGCACGGGCAGGCCTCGCCGCCGGGAATGACGGGAATGTGTCCGATCTCGCCGGCATTTCCCCAGGCGCCGCGCAAGGCGCTGCCGTCATGAACCATGACGCCGCCAAGGCCGACGCCGAAATAGAGATAGTAATATTCGGAAAACTGGGCGCCGAGGCCATAAAGGCGCTCGCCCATGGCGGCCGCGGCCATATCGGTTTCAAAGAAGGCCGGCAATCCGGTGGAGGCCGCCAGCCGTTCGCGCAGCGCGACATCCTTCCAGCCGGTCATGGTGGTCGGCCCCACGAAACTCATGGACTCCACGTCGAATGGGCCGGGCAGGGCCATGCCGACCCCCAGCACCCGTCCGCCAGCCCGCAGCCGGGTCAATTCCACCACCATCGCCCCGATCAACTCGAAGGCGCGGTCCGGCGTCGCGTTCGGCGCTTCGCGGTAGATGCTCTCGATCACGTCGCCGCTCAGATTGATCAAGGCGGCGCTGATACCAAGCGGAGTGATGTGGATACCCACGGCATAGCCGCCCTCGGGGTTGATCCGGAGCGTCGCCGGCGGCAGGCCGCGCCCCCTCGGCTCTTCGCGCAGCGACAGGATGTAGTCCTGATCTTCCAGTTCGCGAACGATGGTCGATACCGTCTGGACGGTGAGGCCGACGCGCCGGGCGATCTCGCCGCGCGCGATCGGCCCGTGCAGGCGGATGGACTCAAGCACGATGCGCCGGTTGTATGGCCGCCCGAACTCCTGATTGGTCCCCCGCAGTGCCATGCCTTGCGCCCCTTAGGAGAGGATAGCTTGGCACCGCTTATTTATTCAGTCAAATGGAATTCAAAAATAAATGATAATGAAACACAAATCTTGGGAAGGCCGGGTATGGACGTACCCGATTCAGGACCTGCCCACACGCCGCCCTGGCCGATTGCCGCCATGGCGAAACCTCTTCAATGGTGAGCGAACCCGCGACCGTTGATGACAAAGCAGGAGCAAAGATGATCGAATTGCCGTTTGCCCGCGACGAGTACCGACAGCGGCTTCGCAAGATCCGCACCGAGATGGCCAAGCGCGGTCTCGAGCTTCTTGTCGTCAACGACGTTGCCAACCAGCATTACATCACCGGTTATGACGGCTGGTCGTTCTACACGCCGCAAATGGTGCTGGTTCCAATCGAGGAGGTCGAGCCGGTCTGGATCGGGCGCGCCATGGATGCGGCCGGCGGTCTTCTGACAGCCTGGATGAAACCGGAAAACGTGGTCGGCTTTCCGGAAGACCATGTCCAGCGAGGCGATCGCCATCCCATGGACTGGATTGCGAACTGGATTGTCGCCAAGAGCTGGGGGAGTCGCCATATCGGCATCGAACTCGAAGCCTATTATTTCTCCCCCAAGGCGCACGCCCGGCTTGTCGCCGGACTTCCCAATGCAACATGGCACGATGCCGACCTGC
>NZ_RZPL01000144.1:0-9792 GCF_004022805.1 Mesorhizobium sp. M7A.F.Ca.CA.002.04.1.1
GAATTGACATGGTCCGGCTCGTAGATGTTGCCGACCGCCATCGTCGCCATGCCGACCTCGTTGCGGATGCGGTCGGAAAACGGCGTCTGGAACATGCGGCCATAGACAGGCTTGGCCAGTGCCGAGGTCTGGCCTGCCGAGACATCGCAGATGTCGACGCCGGCCTCATGCAGCAGCCGCGCGATCTCGACCGCGTCGGCCGGCGTCACGCCCTCGATGCCGACCCAGTCATTGGCGGAAATGCGCATCGAGATCGGCTTCTCCGCCGGCCAGGCGGCGCGCACCGCGCGGAAGATTTCGAGGGGATAGCGCATGCGATTGTCCAGCGAACCGCCATATTCATCCGTGCGCCGGTTGGTGACCGGCGTGATGAAGGACGACAAGAGATAGCCATGCGCGGCGTGGATTTCGAGCATGTCGAAGCCGCAGCGATCGGCCATCTCGGCCGAAGCGACGAATTCGTCGCGCACGCGGTCCATGTCGGCGCGGTTCATCGCCTTCGGAACCTGATTCTGCGGCGACCACGCAACGGCCGAAGCCGCCATCACCGGCCAGTTGCCTGAGACCAACGGCACGTCAGTGCCCTCCCAGCCGAGCCGGGTCGAGCCCTTGGCGCCGGAATGGCCGATCTGGGCGCAGATCTTGGCCTCGGTCTCGGTGTGGACGAAATCGACCAGCCGCTTCCACGCCACCTCATGCTCGGGCGCGTAGAAGCCGGGACAGCCGGGCGTGATGCGCCCTTCCGGGCTGACGCAGGTCATCTCGATATAGATGAGACCGGCGCCACCCTTGGCCCGCTCGGCATAATGCGTGAAATGCCAGTCGGTCGGGCAGCCGTCGACAGCCTTGTACTGCGCCATCGGCGAAACGACGACGCGGTTCTGCAGCCTCATGTCGCGCAGCTTGAACGGCGCGAACATCGGCGCGCGGCGCAGGCTGTTGCCGCCGGCGCCCGCCTGGCGCTGGAACCATTCTTCCGCGCTTTCAAGCCATTCGGCATCGCGCAGTCGCAGATTCTCGTGGCTGATACGCTGCGAGCGGGTCAAAAGCGAATAGTTGAACTGCACCGGATCGAGGCCGAGATAGCGCTCGACCTCCTCGAACCATTCCAGCGAATTGCGCGCCGCCGATTGCAGCTTGAGCACCTCGGTGCGGCGGGCATCCTCATATCTGCGGAAGGCGGCATCCAGGTCCGGCTCAGTTTCGACATATTCGGCCAGCGCCACAGCACTTTCCAGTGCCAGCTTGGTGCCGGAGCCGATCGAGAAATGCGCCGATGCCGCTGCATCGCCCATCAGCGCGAGATTCTTGTAAGACCAGCGCTCGCACAGCACGCGCGGGAAATTGATCCAGGCCGAACCGCGGATATGGTTGGCATTCGTCATCAAGGCGTGGCCGCCGAGATGTTTTTCGAAGATCCGCTCACAAACGGCGATCGATTCCTGCTGCGACATCGCACCGAAGCCGAAGGCAGCCCAGGTCTGCTCGCTGCACTCGACGATGAAGGTCGCGGTGTCGCTGTCGAACTGGTAGGCGTGGGCCCACACCCAGCCATGCTCGGTTTTCTCGAAGATGAAGGTGAAGGCGTCGTCGAATTTCTGGTTGGTGCCGAGCCAGACGAACTTGCATTTGCGGGTGTCGATGTCGGGCTTGAAGATGTCGACGAAACTGTTGCGCGCCCTGGAGTTCAGGCCGTCGGCAGCGACGACCAGATCGTGCGTCTCCATGTAAGGCTTGGGATCGGCGATGTCGGTCTCGAACATCAGCTTGACGCCGAGTTCACGCGCCCGGCGCTGCAGCAGGACCAGCAGCCGCTTGCGGCCGATGCCGCAGAAACCGTGCCCTGACGAGACCGTGCGCACGCCGTCATGAATGACGGCGATGTCGTCCCAGTAGGCAAAGTGCTTCTTGATCCAGACGGCGCTGACCGGATCGTTTTTCGACAGATTGTCGAGCGTTTCGGCCGACAGCACGACGCCCCAGCCGAACGTGTCGTCGGCGCGGTTGCGCTCGAACACCGTCACATCGTGGGCGGCGTCCCTCAGTTTCATCGAAATGGCAAAGTAGAGGCCGGCTGGTCCGCCGCCGAGAACCGCAACCTTCATCTGTGCGATCTCCTCTTCGCTTGCTGGAGTTCAGTATCGCGCCGGCGATAAGATATTTCAAGCTTAAAGTTTCATATCAGAACGATCGTCCTGACATGGCGAAAGCGCGCCTGCGTGTCATCGCGCAAGCGCGCTGCCGATCACTTTTCCGGGCTCTTCGGGCTCCACAACACCGTCTCGGCGCCCTTCTCATAGGCCATCCCGTCGGGATAGCTGATCGCTTCCAGTTGCAGCCCCCAGGGCGCCTGGAAATAGAGGATGGTCTGGCCGGCGGCGGGTCCTTCCTTGACCGGCAATGGTCCCAAGCGTGTCTTGACGCCCTTGCCGTCGAGATAGGCTTTGGCAGCGGCGACGTCGTCGACATAGAAGGCGATGTGGAAGCCGCCGATGTCGCTGTTCTTTGGCGTCAGGTCCTTCTGGTCCGGTGCTGTGTATTTGAACAGCTCGATGTTCGAGCCGTAGCCACAACGCACCATGGTGACCTCTTCGATCACCGCCTTCGGATCGACGCCCAGGAGATCCTGCATGAAGGTGCCCTTGTCGTCGGCGAACGGGCCGAACGACATCGCCTTCTTGCAGCCGACCACTTCGGTGAAGAAGTCGACCGCCTGCTTCATGTCGGGAACCGTGATCCCGGTGTGGTCGTGGCCGCGCATGCCCGGGATCGAATCCGCCGAGGCCATGCCGGCGCTGCCGAGCATCGCGGCGGCGAGCGTTGCAATTGCGATTGTGGTCTTCATGTCAGTCCTCTCCATTTGGCGGGACTTGGTCTTTGTGGTCGCACGTCCGAGGCCCGCTCGTCGGCGTGCGTATGCATTCATGTCGGCGGCTTGGCTGCGGAAGGAATGTCGAGCCAGCTCGCATCGATCTCGGGCAGCGGAATGGCCGCGATGAGATCGCGCGTGTAGCTTTGCCGCGGCTTGTCGAACAAGGTGTCGGTGGCGCTCGCTTCGACGATCACGCCTTCGCGCATGACGATCACCTGCCGGCACAGCCGCCGGATGACCGACAGATCGTGGCTGATGAAAGCGACGGTCAGCCCCATCTCCGCGGCAAGCTCCTCCAGCAGGGTGAGGATCTGCGCCTGCGTCGAGACGTCGAGGCCCGAGACGATCTCGTCGGCCAGCACGAATTTCGGCGACAGCGCCAGCGCGCGCGCAATGCCGACGCGCTGGCGCTGGCCGCCCGACAGTTCGTGCCGATAGCGGCTGGCGAAACTTTGCGGCAGGCCGACACGCTGCAGCGCCTCGGCGACGCGCGCCTTCAGGTTGTCGCCAAGACCATTCTGCTTCAAAGGCGCGGCGATAATGCTGGTAATGGTGCAGCGCGGGTTGAGCGACGACATCGGATCTTGAAAAATCATCTGCAGATTGCGCCGCAGCGGCCGCAGCTCCGCTTCCGGCAGATTGGTGATGTCGCGGCCGTCGAAGCGGATGCTGCCGGCGCTTGGCTCCAGCAGGCGCACCAAAGCGCGGCCGAGCGTCGACTTGCCCGAACCGGATTCGCCGACAATGCCGGTCACCGAGCCCCGCGGCAGGTCGAAGTCCAGGCCCTTCAGGATTTCGGCCAATGGCGCGCGGCCGATCAGTGGCTTGCGCGTCATGTCGGGCAGCGCGACCTTCAGCCCGCGCACGGAGAACAACGGTTCAACCATGCGGCCGCCTCCAGGCTTGGTCGGCGGCAGCGATCTCCGAAGCAAGTCCGGCCAGCACCGCCTCGTCCACCGGTCTTAGCGAGGCGAAAGGATCGGTGTAGCGTGGCGTCGCCGCGATCAGCGCCCGTGTGTAGGGGTGCTGCGGCGCGGCGAAGAGCGCTGCGGTCTCGGCCTCCTCCACCACCTTGCCGGCATAGAGCACCGAGACCCTCTGGCTGATCTTGGCGACGACGCCGAGATCATGGGTGACGAACAGGATCGCCGTGCCATGCTCGCGCTGCAACGCAGCGATCAGCCGCAGGATCTGCTTCTGCACGGTGACGTCGAGCGCCGTGGTCGGCTCGTCGGCGACGATCAGCCTTGGCTCCGCGGCGAAGGCGGCGGCGATCAGCACGCGCTGGCGCATGCCGCCGGACAGTTCGTGCGGATAGCTTTTGAGCACGCGGTCGGGGTCGCGGATCTGCACCTCGTCCAGCAACTGGCGAATGCGGGTATCGGCCTTCTCGCCACTCCAGCCGAGGATGCGCACCAGCCGGTCGGTCATCTGCGAGCCGATGCGGCGTGACGGGTTGAGAGCGGTCAGCGGGTCCTGCGGGATCAGCGCCGTGCATGCCCCGATCAGCGTGCGCCGTGCCTTGGGCGGCAACTTGCCGAGGTCTTCGCCCTCAAGCAACATATCGCCTTCGACGATGCGCACGCTCGACGGCAGCACACCAAGCACAGCCTTGCCGATCATCGTCTTGCCGGCGCCGCTTTCGCCGACCAACGCGCGGACCTCGCCGGGTTGGACGGAGAGCGACACCGAACGCAGCATGCGCTGGCCGTTGGGCAGCACGGCGCTCAGATTGGCGATGTCAAGGCAGACCGCGCTCATCGCAGCACCGGGTCGAAGCGCGTCTTCAACGCCTCGCCGAATTGGCTGAACGACAGCACGGTGAGGATGAGCGTGATCAGCGGGAACACCAGCACCCACCAGGCCTGATGGATCGACAGCCGGCCCTCGGCGATGATGCCGCCCCAGGTCGGGTCGTCGGTCGAGATCGACAGATTGACGAAGGACAGGATCGCCTCGACGATGACGGCGATGCCCATTTCCAGCGACAGCAGCGCCACGATTGACGGCACCACATTGGGCAGCACTTCGCGCAGCATGATGCCGATGCGGCCATAGCCGGCGATGCGGGCATTCTCGACATAATCCATGCGCGACTGGCCCATCGTCTCGGCACGGATCACCCGGCAGAAACGCGTCCAGTCGATGATGGCGATGGCCAGGATGACGGAACTCAAGCCTGTGCCGAGCACCGCAACCAAAAGGATGGCGAACAGCACCGGCGGAAATGCCATCCAGACATCGACGATGCGCGAGATGATGCGGTCGGCCCAGCCGCCGAAATAGCCGGCTATGAGCCCCAGCATCGAGCCGACCAGGCAGGCGGCGATGGCCGCGGCGAAAGCGACGATGAAGGCGATGCGGCCGCCGAAGATCAGCCGGGACAACAGATCGCGGCCGAGGCTGTCGGTGCCGAGCCAATAGCCGGGTTCGGCGCCGGCCATCCAGAACGGCGGCAACCGTTCCAGCATCAAATCCTGCGCCAGCGGATCCTGCGGCGCGACCAGCGGCGCGAAGATTGCCGCCAGAAGCGCCAGCAGCAGCCAACCGCCGGCAAGCCACAGACGCGGCGACACAGCTCGTCTTTGAGCGCGGCCCTCATCCATGGCGCAGCCTTGGATTGAGCAGCGCGTACATCATGTCGACGCTGAGGTTGATCAGCACGAACAGCAGCGCGAAGACCAGCACGATGCCCTGAATCAGCGGCAGGTCGCGGTTGATGACGGCGTCGATCGCCATGTTGCCGAGGCCTTCATAGGAAAACAGCCGTTCGACGATGACGGTGCCGCCGATGAGGAAGGTGAACTGCACGCCGACCAGCGTCAGCGTCGGCAGCGCGGCATTCTTCAGCGCTTCGCGCAGGATGACCTGTGTTTCCGAGAATCCCTTGACCCGCGCCAGCACGACGTAGTCGAGGTCGAGCACTTCCTTCAGCGACTGTTTCAGCAGCTGCGAGATGATCGCCGCCAGCGGCAGCGCCAGCGCCACGGCCGGCATCAGCATGTGTTTCAGCAGATCCCAGGTCAGGTCGAGGCGCAGACGAAGCAAGCTCTCGAACAGATAAAACTGGGTGACGAAGGGCAGGTCGAGCTGCGGCGACACCCGGCCGGAAATGTCGAAGATCGGCACCAGCACGCCGAACAGCAGGATCAGCACCAGGCCCCACAGGAAGTCGGGACTGGAAAGCGCCGCGCCGCTGGCGATGTCGATGCCGGCCTCGACCGCCGTGCCGCGTTCGCGCGCGCCGATGATTGCCGTCGTGCCGCCGAGCGCCACCGCCATCACAAGCGCGACGATGGCAAGCTCCAGCGTCGCTGGCAGCCGGTTGAAGACGAGACCCAGCACATCCTGCCTGAGCGAAATCGAGGTGCCGAAATCGCCCCTGGCGACGCCTGACAGCCAGATGAAGAATTGCTGCACGATGGTCTTGTCGAGGCCGTAGAGCGCTCGCAGCCGGGCAATGTCGGCATCCGTAGCACCAGGCGGCAGCATCATGGCGATCGGATCGCCGGGCGCGACGCGGATCACGACAAAGACGACGACGGCCACGCCGAACAGCGTGATCAGCATCGTCAGCAGACGGATCAGGAATCTTTGCAGGAGCATTCTGGCGTAGGCCTAATGCGTTTCGGTGACTGATGGAACGAAGACCCCTCATCCGGCCGCTTCGCGGCCACCTTCTCCCCGAGGGGAGAAGAGGTCGCTGACGGCTGAGCCGGTCTCTTCTCCCCAGCGGGGAGAAGGTGGCCCGAAGGGCCGGATGAGGGGGCCTGCGCAAGTTGGGAGAAGGCATGCCGGCTTTGCGACAGCGCGCCTTTCTCGACTCTCTCAGGCCGGGGTCATCAGGGCCGGCAGCAGCGCGCCCGACACATGCTGAACCACATTGACGCCCTTGGCATGGACGATGGGCTGCGCATACTGCATCAGCGGCAGCACATAGGCCTGCTCGGCGATGTATTTGTCGACAGCCTTCCAGCCGGCGATGCGCTTGGCCTCGTCCTTCTCGCCCCACAGCGGGTTGATCATGTCGATCAAATCCTGGCTGTCCCACACCGAATGCGGGCTCGGGCCGTACATGGCAAAGCCGGTCGAGGTGGTCGGATCGCCGATGGCGTTGCCCCAGTTGTAGAAGGCGGCCGGCGCCAGCTTATCGGCGGCGCGCAGTTCGTAGTGCTTTGCGATCTCGTAGACCTCGATCGTCGCCTCGATGCCGACCTTGCGCCACATGCCGACGATCGCCTGGATCATCTCATAGTCCTTGGGCTTGAAGCCCTTGGTCGTCTGGATGGTGAACTTGACCGGCTTTTCCGGCGAATAGCCGGAGGCAGCCAGCAATTCCTTGGCCTTTTCCGGATTGTGCTCGACCTTGATCGACGCGTCGTAGGATGCGTATTCCGGCGTTTCCAGCGTATCGATCGGCTGTCCGTAGCCGCGCAGCAGGCGATCGACCAGCAGCTTCTTGTCGACGGCCATCACGGCGGCCTGACGGACGTTCTTGTCCAGCATCGCCTCGATGTCGTTGAAGAAGATCATGCCGATGTCGGAAACGTTCTTGCACGAGCCGGCCAGCCCGTCCTTGGCGATCAGCCGGTCATACTCCTCGTAGGGGATTTCGAGCGTCACTTGCGAGGAGCCGGATTCGATCTCGGCGACGCGGCTTGCCGCGTCGGCGACGAACTTGATCGTCACATTCTCGAAGGCCGGCTTGCCGCCCCAGTAGTTCGGGTTTGCCTTGAGCCGCAGGAAAGCGTTGCGCTCGAACTTTTCCACCATGTAGGGGCCGGTGCCGATCGGCGCCTTCTCGAAACCTTCGGCGCCGACCTTCTCGTAATAGGCCTTCGGCATGATGTAGCCGGTCAGGAACGACATCCATTTGAAATAGACCGGGTCGAACTGCACGACGTCGCCGGTGATCTTGTTGCCGTCGATCTTGAAGTTGTTGACGTTCTTCCAGACGAACTGGATCGGGTTGCCGGTCTTTTCGTCGCCTGCCCGCTGTAGCGACCAGACGACGTCCTCGGCCGTGAACGGCGAGCCGTCATGCCAGGTCACGCCTTCGCGCACCGTCATCATGATCTTCGTGCGGTCGTCGTTCCAGCCCCATTCGGTGAGCAGGCCCGGCGCGAAGGACAAATCGGGCTTCTGCGGGATGAACTGGTCGAATACCGACTGGTAAAGCCCCTGGATCGTCGGGTTGACGGCCGAGGGTCCGGTGGTCGGATCCCAGGATGGCAGGTTGACATTGTAGGCGATGGTCAGTTCGCCGGCAGCCGCCCTAGCGATCTGCGGCAGGCCGACGGCGGCCACCCCGAGTGCCGCGGCGCTGTATCCGAGCAATTCCCGTCTGTTGATTGTCATGGTCGTTCCCCTTGTTGGTTTTGTTTCTGCGCGGCGTCTTCAGGTCATTGGTTCAGGCTTCTTGGGCAGCAGCGCCTTGCCCCTCGTAGCCTCAAGGAAATCTCCGGCTCCTACCTCCCGCCAAGCTGTTGTGCGAGCATGAAGCCCGACGCCGCACCGGTGCCGGCGCCCGGCCATGTCGCGGCTCCAGTGAGGTGCAGATGCGCCACCGGCGTGTTCCAGCCGGCATAGTTGCGCGCCGGGCGGAATAAAAAGTTCTGCGCCAGATGATGGCTGCCGCAGACCTGGTCGCCACCGACGAGATTCGGGTTCTCACGCTCGAGGTCGATGGGCGAGAAGACGGCGCGGCCGAGAATCTTGTTGCGCAGGCCGGGCGCATAGGTCTCGATGATGTCGAGGACACGGTCTGCGTAGACCTCCTTCACCTTGTCCCAATGGTCCGGTGCGATCTTGCCGGCGGCATCGCCCAGGATTTCGGCCGGCAGCATGCGCACTTGCACCCACAGCACATGCTTTCCCTGAGGCGCCCGCGACGGGTCGATCGCCGTCGGCTGGCCGACCACCAGCACAGGCTCGTCCGGCAGCATGCCCGCCATGGCCTGCTGATAGGTGCGCGACATGGCGTCGAGCGACGGCGACAGATGCACATAGGCGAACTGCCGAAGCTCCGCTCCGGCACGCCAATCCGGCAAATCGTCCAGCGCCAGGTGGATCATCATCGTGCCTGGCGCATGGCGGAATTTCTGCATCGCCGTGTCGAAGCCGGCGTCGCCCGAACCATTGGGCAGCAGCTTGCCCGTCAGCGCCTTGGGCGCGACGCCGGCAATGACTGCCCTGGTGGCGGTATGCGTCTCGCCCGAAGCGAGCCGTACGCCGGTCGCCTTGCCGGCCGAAACGGTGATCTCGGCGACTTCGGCGCCGGTGACGATCTTGCCGCCGGCGGAGGTCGCCATGCCAGAGAGGGCACGGATGATGGTGTCGGCGCCGCCCTTGCCCAGCACCATGCCGAAACTCTGGTTGGCCATCGATTCCAGATAGGGGAAAACCGCACCGCCGGCGATATCCGGGGCGAAGTCGAGATGCATGCCCCAAGTGGCGAGCGTTGCCCTGATATGCGGCGACTCGAAAGTTTCCTCCAGCCAGGCGCGGGGTGAGGACAGCAGCAGCCGGCCCGTATCGAGCGCTCCGGACATGCCCTTCTTGCGCCACAGGTTCCACGCCGTGCCGGCAAGCGCGCGGGCACTCATCGGCGAACCCAGCAGCCGGAACAGGTGTTCGGCCTCCGCCGGGAAGGCGGCGACCAGCCTGCGCCATGTGGCGGCGTCGGCGGCTGAGAAGGCGGCGATGCGCGCGGCGGTCTTTTCCAGATCGTTGCTGACGCCGAACCAGCGCCCGTCAGGGAATGCGCTGGCGAAACAGTCGGCGACCGGGGCGAACTCCAGCCCCTGCGCTTTCAATTCATTTGCATATTTCCGGTGGAAGGCCGAGCCGGCGAAGAGGCTGAGATTCATCGCGCCGAAATCGTGGCGGAAGCCGGGAAGGGTGAATTCGCGCGTCTGGAC
>NZ_RZPL01000145.1:0-9784 GCF_004022805.1 Mesorhizobium sp. M7A.F.Ca.CA.002.04.1.1
GTAGAGGATGTCGCCCTCGGTCACCTCATAGTCCTCGCGACCGGCGAGGATGTAGGACAGCGTCGATTTGCCCGAGCCGTTCGGCCCCATGATCGCGGCAACCTCGCCGGCTTTCACCGTCAGGTTCAGACCGCGGATGATTTCGGTGCCGTCATCGACGATGCGGGCGTGCAGGTTTCTGATTTCAAGCATTTTTTCGTTTCCTGAATATCTGTCCGGTCAGCCGACCGAGCCCTCAAGCGAGATACCGATCAGCTTCTGCGCCTCGACAGCGAATTCCATCGGCAGTTGCTGGATGACGTCCTTGACGAAGCCGTTGACGATCAGCGCGATCGCCTCCTCTTCAGGGATACCGCGCTGCATGACGTAGAATTTCTGGTCCTCGGAAATCTTCGACGTGGTCGCTTCGTGCTCGAACTGCGCCGTCGAATTCTTGGCTTCCATGTAGGGCACGGTGTGCGCGCCGCACTGGTCGCCGATCAGCAGGGAATCGCAGTTGGTGAAGTTGCGGGCGTTGGTCGCCTTGCGGTGCGCCGAGACCTGGCCGCGATAGGTGTTCTGCGAGAAGCCGGCGGCGATGCCTTTGGAGATGATGCGGCTCGACGTGTTCTTGCCGAGGTGGATCATCTTGGTGCCGCTGTCGACCTGCTGATAACCGTTCGAGACAGCGATCGAATAGAACTCGCCCGAGGAATCGTCGCCGCGCAGGATGCAGCTCGGATATTTCCAGGTGATCGCCGAGCCGGTCTCGACCTGCGTCCACGAGATCTTCGAGCGATCGCCACGGCAGTCGCCGCGCTTGGTGACGAAATTGTAGATGCCACCCTTGCCCTCGGCGTCTCCGGGATACCAGTTCTGCACCGTCGAATATTTGATCTCGGCATCGTCGAGCGCCACCAGTTCGACGACGGCGGCATGCAGCTGGTTCTCATCGCGCTGCGGCGCCGTGCAGCCTTCGAGATAGGAGACGTAAGCCCCCTCCTCGGCGATGATCAGCGTGCGCTCGAACTGGCCGGTGTTCTTCTCGTTCATGCGGAAATAGGTCGACAGCTCCATCGGGCAGCGCACGCCCTTGGGCACGAAGACGAACGAGCCGTCGGTGAACACGGCCGAATTCAGCGTGGCGTAATAATTGTCGGAGGTCGGCACAACCGAGCCGAGATACTTCTTCACCAGTTCGGGATGCTCGCGGATGGCTTCCGAGATCGAGCAGAAGATGACGCCGGCCTGCGCCAGCTCCTTCTTGAAGGTGGTGACGACGGAAACGGAATCGAACACGGCGTCGACGGCGACGCGGCCCGATTTGTAGACATTGTCGCTGACTTCCTCGAGTTCCGAGGCGTCGGTCTTCTGCACGCCGGCGAGGATTTCCTGCTCGCGCAGCGGAATACCGAGCTTCTCGTAGACCTTCAAGAGTTCGGGATCGACATCGCTGAGCGAGGTCGGGCCGGGCGTGCTCTTGGGCGCCGCGTAGAAGTAGATGTCCTGGAAATCGATCTTGGGATAGTGGACGCGCGCCCAGGTCGGCTCGTCAAGCGTCAGCCAACGGCGATAGGCTTCCAGACGCCATTCCAGCATCCAGGACGGTTCGTCCTTCTTGGCCGAAATGAAACGGATAATGTCTTCGCTGAGGCCTTTGGGGGCCTTATCCATCGCGATTTCGGTCTGGAATCCATATTTATATTGGTCGACGTCGATCTTTCGGACCCGATCGATCGTGTCCTGCACAGCAGGCATATGCGTTCTCCATCCACGCCGGGGTCAAGGCCCGACAGTTTTCAAACTATGGCACCGCCAAAACGAACCCCAAAAAGGCGCTTGCGGCAGCGTAAGTTTCATATAGTGCGCTTCGACCGGAAATTCACCCGGCCAGCATGAAACGCACGGCTCTACCAGGCCGAATGGCCCAAATCATTTTCGTCAAGCATCGGATTTTCCCGAAAATCGCTACGCGCTTTTCGGTCCGATGCCCCAACCGCTCACGCGGCTTTTTCTCTATCCGCCCGACGCGCGGCGATTCCCGTCAGCGCAACGCGAAACAACTCGATGTCTTCCGCGCCCGTCGCCGGACCGATCGACACGCGCAAGGCGCCAAGGCTGTCACCGTATCCCATGGCTTTCAGCACATGGCTCGGTCCGACCTTGCCGGACGAACAGGCAGAGCCGGCCGACAGCGCTACGCCGGCCAGGTCGAAGGCGATCTGCGCGGTTTCGGCTTTGACGCCCGCAATAGCGAAGAATGCCGTATTGGCAAGCCTTGGCGCACCGGTTCCGAAGATTTCCGCGTCCGGCACCAGCGTTTTCACGATGGCCTCGATCTCGTCGCGGCGCCGGCGCACCGCATCTATGGCCGGCAATCCGGCCAGGGCCTCGCGGGCGGCCGCGCCAAAACCGGCAATGGCAGCGAGGTTTTCAGTCCCGCCGCGATGGCCCTTTTCCTGACCGCCGCCATTGATCAACGGCTTCGGCATCATCAGATCCGAAGCCGCGACGATGGCGCCGACGCCCTTGGGACCACCGATCTTGTGCGAGGACAGAATCAGATAATCGGCGTAACCCGCTGATAGATCGATCGAAACACGCCCGGCGGCCTGCACGGCGTCGACCATGAGGATGCCGCCCGCCGCCTTGACGATCCCGGCGATGCGATCGATCGGCTGGATGACGCCGGTCTCGTTGTTGGCGGCGTGGATGGCAACCAGCGGCAGGCCTTCGCTCTTGTCATGACCACTGAGCGCTGCCGCCAAAGCGTCGAGATCGGCGATACCGTTGGCGTCGACGCCGATCCGGTTTACCTGCACTGCCGGGAAATGTCCGCCGTTCAACAGGCAGGGATGATCGGCCTCCGACACGTAAAGCCGGCTCATGCGCACCGTGCCGCGCCCCATCTGCCAGTCGGGTGACAGCAGCGTCGAGGCTGCTTCCGTGGCACCGGAGGTGAACACGACGTGCTCGGGCTTGGCGTTGACGAGCGCCGCCACGTCACGCCTTGCGGTCTCGATCAGACGGCGGGCCGCCCGCCCCTCGGCGTGAACCGATGACGGATTGGCGGCGACATCGAGCGCCGCGACCATAGCTTCGCGGGCCGCGGCAAGCAGCGGCGCACTGGCATTGTAGTCGAGATAGGCGCGTTTTGCGGCCATTTTCGTCCGTCAAGTCCCGTCAGAAGCCATTCCGCCGTCGTATGGCGTTATTTCCTTGAAATTCCAAGGCGAGCCGTCCTATTTACGCGGCTTGCGGCGCGGGTGGCCGGGCTCGATGTCTTGCCACTCAGTTTTGAACAATTCTAAACTAGCTTCTAAGAAGACGCTCGCCCTGCGTCAAGGCCAGAGGAAACGTTCCAGGCACCGCGCATTCGTATTACCTAGTGGAGTATTTTATGCCTGAGGTCATTTTCACCGGTCCTGCCGGCCGCCTGGAGGGTCGCTACCAGCCTTCCAAGGAAAAGAGCGCGCCGATTGCCATCGTCCTGCACCCGCACCCGCAATTCGGCGGCACGATGAACAACAAGATCGTCTACGACCTCTTCTACATGTTCCAGAAGCGGGACTTCACCACGCTTCGCTTCAATTTCCGCGGCATCGGCCGCAGTCAGGGCGAATTCGACCACGGCACCGGCGAGTTGTCGGACGCTGCCGCGGCGCTGGATTGGGTGCAGTCGCTGCATCCCGATTCCAAGAGCTGCTGGGTCGCCGGCTACTCGTTCGGATCCTGGATCGGCATGCAGCTTCTGATGCGCCGGCCCGAGATCGAAGGCTTCATCTCGATCGCGCCGCAGCCCAACACCTATGATTTCTCGTTCCTGGCGCCCTGCCCGTCATCGGGCCTGATCATCCATGGCGATGCCGACAAGGTGGCGCCGCCGAAGGATGTGCAGGGCCTGGTCGACAAGCTGCACACGCAGAAGGGCATCACCATCACCCAAAAGACGTTGCCCGGCGCCAACCATTTCTTCTCCAACGATGCCGACCTGCTGCTCGAGGAATGCGCCGACTATCTCGACCGCCGGCTGGCCGGCGAATTGTCGGATCCGCGGCCGAAGCGGCTGAGATAAGCAAAGAAAGCAGGGACGGCGATGTACGAACCTCCTCATTTCAGGGAAACGCGGCCGGAAATCCTGCACGGGCTGATCCGGACGCATCCGCTGGGCCTGTTGATTTCCAACGGACCCGATGGGCCGGTCGCCAACGCCATCCCGTTCCTGCTCGACGCGGAAATCGGGCCGAACGGCAGGCTGCGCGCCCATCTGGCGCGGGCCAACCCGCAATGGCGCCTGTTGGCCGACAATCCGGCGTCAACCGTACTGATCGTCTTCCAGGGCAGCGATGCCTATGTGACGCCGTCCTGGTACGAGACCAAGCGCGAGACCGGCAAGGTGGTGCCGACCTGGAATTATGCCATCGTGCAGGTTCGCGGCACCGTCAAGGTGATGGATGATCAGGACTGGCTGGCGCAGCAGATCGCCGATCTGACCGTCTCCCAGGAAGGCGCCCGCGCCGCGCCCTGGGCGGTGACCGATGCGCCGGAGCCCTTCATCCAGTCGCAGATCAAGGGCATTATCGGGCTGGAAATCGAGATCAGCGAAATCCACGGCAAGTGGAAGGTCAGCCAGAACCGGCCGGTCGCCGATCGCGTCGGCGTTGCGCAAGGGCTCGAACACGAGGACCACCGGTCGCCCGACATGGCCGGATTGGTCAGATCCTATGGCGGCCTGGACGGCGTCTAGCTGAATTGGCGGAATGTAGCTTGGAGGTTGGTCATGACGACCAAGCGGGAATTTCAGAGCGACGCCTTTGAGGACCATAGCGCGGTCAGTGACATGGTTCGCGCTGGGACGATCAATAAGCAGACACTACGGTCTTTTGAGGTCTGTCGGTCCGGCCCATCACCGTTCGCGAAGGAAATTAAGGCGCGCCAATGAGCACTGATGAAGCCGAGCCTTGGTGAAGCCCAGCCCGGCCAAATAGAAATCGGGTCATTGCCCTGTAAAAACCTTATCTTTATTAAAATATTTGTCTATGTTGTAAATTGCATGAGCATTACCTTGTGCGGCGACCCTTTTAAACCAATCATGAGCCACCTCTCGCTCGGACGGCACTCCAAGACCTTTAAGATAGGCTACTCCAAGAGTGTTTTGTGCTTCCGCGTTTCCTTGGTCCGCCGCCTTTGTCGTCCACTCGATCGCTTGCATGAAATCCTGCGGCAGTCCGTAGAATCCGCCGCCATAACTCTGGCCCAACTGTTCCTGAGCCGCAGCATTCCCGTTTGCTGCCGCTTTCTTCAGCCATTTCACGGCAGTGTCTTGGTTGGCGGTTACACCATGCCCAGTAAGGTACATGGCGGACAGCATCGTTTGTGCATACGCTGAGCCCTGCTCCGCGGCCAATAGGTACCATCTGGCCGCTTCAGAATAGCTCTGCGTTACGCCGTTCCCCTCGAAATACATGGCAGCAAGAGCCGCTTGAGAGTCCGCAAATCCACTCTCGGCGGAGAACGCAATCGACTTCAGCGCCTGTACCTTGTCGACTTCAATTCTCAGATTTGGCGGTGAACTGGGAGTTCCGCGTCCTGTCAAAAGCAATAGGCCAAGATTGTGATTGGCCAACACGTCGCCATGTTCCGCAGCCCGCCTGAACCACGCGATGGCTTCGGTGTAGTTCGTGGCGGTGAGTGTCCCCTCTAGGAAATTCACTCCCAAATTATATTCTGCGCGGCTGTAACCGCGCTCTGCGGCCTTCCTTGTCCAAAACAGAGATTTCTGCCGATCGAGTGTTACTCCTCGACCGGTTCCATAAAGATTGCCCAACCAAGTCTCCGCGTCGGGGTGCCCTTTCTCGGCCGCTTTTTGGAACCATTCGAAAGCCTTGACGAAATCCGCTTTAACTCCGAGTCCCAGCAGAAAAACGACGCCAAGCCGGTTCTGCGCGTCGGCCGACCCCGTTAGCGCAGCCGCCTGCAATTCCTGCAGGGTCATATGGTCGACCTGGACTTGCCCCTCCTTCGTGTCAACGAAGGGCGAGGCGTTCGCCATCTCTCCGCCAGCAACAAATGCCGCCAGCAGCGCTCCTACCACCATTCGCGATCGTCGTACCATTGTCCCGCCTTGCCGTCCGGTTATCGCAACGACTTTCCTACCCATGGCATCATCGGCCCGTCAAATTCCTTCTCGGCCCAATCAGCCAAAACGTCTTCTTGCGGACCGGCAAGCCCGAAGGCATCGGCCGGAAGATGAAGCCGAGCCGGGCAAAGACCAGCCCGCAGGCAAGCGCGAAACCGCAGCCAAGGCCGAAGCCGGCGACGGTGTCGCTGGGATAGTGCGCGCCAACGAAGATACGGGTCGAGGCGATGCAGGCGGTGATCGCCAGGGCGATGTACCAGCGCCGCGGAAACAACAGCAAAGCGACCCCGAACACCGCGCCCATTGTCGTACCATGGCCGGACGGAAAGCCGGCGAAGCGCGCATCGAAAGCGAAGGGGTGCAGGGTCAGCACGCCAAAGTCCTCGTAATAGAGCGGGCGAGCCCGGCCAATGGCATATTTCAGCACATTGACGGCGATCCCCGACAGGCCGGTGGCGCACAGCACCAGAAAAGCCAGGCAGGTCCAGTTGTAGAGGAGCATCAGCGAGCGCCGCGACAGGCTTCGCCAATCCGTCAGGTTCGCGGCGACAAGCAGAAGCACTGAGGGAATGATATACCAGCCTCCCAGGCCGAACTGGGTGAAAAAGTCGGCAGTCCGGGCAAATCCCGCCGACCACTTGCCGTGAAGCATTCCGGCCGGAGTGTCGAGACGAACAAACGCCGACGCCGTCAGCAAGACCCAGACCAGCACCCAGACCGACCACAAAATATTCGGGTATCTGGCCGGCCGGGTGGCAAGGCGGCTTTTGGCGATCTGCATCGTATCGCGAAAGTTGTCGAGCGACCGGCGCCCTATGCCAAGGAGCAGGCTCGAAACGGGCGGGCGTGATTTCACCAGCATAGGAAATTCGACCCCATTGTTGCCGTCATGGGCATCGGCGAGCCGTCACTGGCTTACACGATAGAGGCCGAGCGACAGTTTGTCTCCCGACGAATAGTTGAGGCCATCGACCTCGGCAACGCGGCTCGCCGACTTGCCTTGCGCCTCCAACAGGCCATTCAGCTTCTGCTCGTCGCCGATTTGTGCCAGCGCCAGCGCGCAGGCCGGATCGCCGAGCAGATGCTTGGCGACGCCATCGACATCGGTCAGGACGGTCTTGGTGCCGACCAGGAACACCAGGCTCGGCTCGTGATATTCCGCTGAGGCGAGCACCGTGGTGTCGCAAGGCCTGTTGGCCTGGACTGCCGCCTCGATCGCCGGGCTCAGCCAGATCGGCTTCAGCGAAGGCGCGATGACGCCGAACAACAGCCCATAGGTAATGCCGGCGCAAACCGCGATGGCGCCGATGCGGGAGAGCGGCACTTGCAGCTGTCGCGAAAAAGCGAAATACCCTGCCGCCAGCGCCGCCGCGGCGGCCGGGATGCTCCACCAGGAAAAGGAGCCGGTGAGATAGATCGGCGCTCCGACGCAGACCGCCGCCAGGCCAAGGCTGACCACGACAAGACCGAATGCGGTCGACCACCACAACCAGTCCTGCCAGCGCCTGAGCGGCGCATTGGCCTCCTGCGGCGACAATGTCAGCAGCCAGCCAATCAGCAGCGCCATGCCGGGATAGGCCGGCAGGACATAGTGCGGCAGCTTGGTCGGGATCAGCTCGAACACCAGCCAGAACGGAATATACCAGGCGAGGCAGAAACGCAGCCGGGGATCGTCGCGCAGACGGTTGAGGGCCTGGAGCCCGGCGCCGACCGCGATCAGGCCGAACGGCCACATGAACAAGGAATAGGTCAGCATGTAGAAACCGGGCGGCAGGCCGTGCGATTCCTCGCCCGAGGCGACCTTGGCCATCATGTCCTTGCCGACGGCATCGCTGAGAAAGGTGCCGCCGCTCTTCCAGGTGATGAGGGCAACCCAGGGCAACACGATGAGCGCCACCAGAGCGACACCGCGCACGAGCTTCAGCTTCAGGAGCCAGCGCCAGTCGCGCTCGAAGGCAAACAGGGCGGCGACCGTGAGCAACGACAACAGCGGAGCCACCGGCCCCTTGATAAGAATTCCAAGGCCTTGAGCGGCCCAGAAAATCCACGGCAGATGGGCGGCTACCGGTTCGTTGCGGCGCGCTGCCAGATAGATCTGGGCGAGCGCGCCTTGCGCCGCCACGCAGCAGGCCAGCAGCATGGCGTCGGTCTTGGCGTCACGGCCCTCGAAGGCGGTGGCGAAGATCGCCGCCATCATCAGGCCGGCGGCGAGACCGGCATTGGCCCCGAACAGCTTGGTGCCCGTCCAGGCGATGCCGACGACGGCCAAGGCAATGCCAAGCATGGAGACGAGGCGGTAGACCCAGATCGGCGCCGCCGCCCCCTCGCCGCTCAGCGCCACGGCCGCCGATTGCAGCCAGTAGATGCCGATCGGCTTCTTGTAGCGCGAGGCATCCTGAAAACGGATGTCGACATAGTCGGAGGTTTCGACCATCTGCTTGGTAGCCTGGACAAAACGGGATTCGTCGCGGTCGATGGGTGGAAGGCTCGCCAGTCCACTGAACGTCATCAGCACGCTGAACAGAAAGAGAAAGAGATAGTTCCTGTTCATCGCGGAGCTTTCCGGATCTGATCTGCGGGATGGCCCCGTCGCGGCGCCTCAGGCCCTGCCCTGCGCGGCGCCTCAATACGCCAGCCCAAACGACGAAGCAAGGATTCGCAACGCCATCCGCGCGGGCTGCAAACCGGAAACCACTTTTGCTGATCGCTGGACCTTTGTCTGGCGCGATCAGTCGCAAAACCGGAAACCACTTTTGCTGATCGCGCTTGGATGCTAAACGCCCGCGTTCATGCACGCCTGAGCCACAGCGGCCGGACGCTTTCGGGAATAGAAAAAATGCCTGCCTTCAAATCGGATTTCCTGCGCACGATGAGCGAGCGCGGTTTCATCCACCAGACTTCGGATGATGCCGGTCTCGACAATATCTTCGCCAAGGAGACGGTGACAGCCTATATCGGCTTCGACGCGACCGCCAAGAGCCTGCACGCCGGCTCGCTGATCCAGATCATGATGCTGCACTGGCTGCAGCAGACCGGTCACCGGCCGATCGCGCTGATGGGCGGCGGCACCTCGATGATCGGCGACCCGTCGTTCAAGGATGAGGCGCGCAAGCTTTTGACCCCGCAGGACATCGAAGACAATCTTGCCGGTATCCGCCGCAACTTCATGCCCTACCTCAAATTCGGCAGCGGTCCCAACGACGCCATCATGGTCAACAACGCCGATTGGCTGATGGAGATCAACTACGTCAATTTCCTGCGCGATGTCGGTCGTCACTTTTCGGTCAACCGCATGCTGGCCTTCGATTCCGTCAAGCTGCGGCTCGATCGCGAGCAGTCGCTGTCGTTCCTCGAATTCAACTACATGATCCTGCAGGCCTATGATTTCGTCGAGCTCTACAAGCGTCTCGGCTGCCGCCTGCAGATGGGCGGCTCCGACCAGTGGGGCAACATCATCAACGGCATCGATCTCGGCCGCCGCACGGAGGACGCGCAGCTCTATGCACTGACCACGCCGCTGCTCACCACCTCGTCGGGCGCCAAGATGGGCAAGTCGGCGTCGGGCGCGGTCTGGCTCGACGCGGAGATGCTGAGCCCCTACGAATTCTGGCAGTACTGGCGCAACACCGAGGATGCCGACGTCGCCCGCTTCCTGAAGCTCTACAC
>NZ_RZPL01000146.1:0-9781 GCF_004022805.1 Mesorhizobium sp. M7A.F.Ca.CA.002.04.1.1
CTCAAGGGGTTTCGTCGTGATGAAGCCCCAGGCCTACAACGTCCCCAGCGAGGCATTCGTTCGGGATTTCCGAACGCCAGTCAGCCCGCTCAACCTTACACCAAAATATGTCTTCGAAGGTTTCGCCAAGTGCTGCTATCCGTACCAGAAATTCGACTCCGACACAGAGCGGGAATTCGCGGTCATCGTGGAGGCTGCCAGCGAAGCCGGAGTGTTGCGCTGGATGAAACCCGCAATCGGTCAGTTCAGGATCGAATACGCGTCCGGGCAGTCATACGAGCCGGATTTCGTGGTCGAGACTACCAAGGACAAGTTCATCATTGAGATCAAGGCGAAGAATGAGATGGCCGACCCGATTGTTCAGGCGAAGGCCAAGGCTGCCCGGAAATGGGTGCATCACGCAAATGAGCACGCCAGGGATACGGGCGGAAAGCCGTGGACTTATGTGCTCGTGCCACATGACGCGGTGAAGCCAAGCGCGACGCTGGCCTCGCTGGTTTCGGCCTATTCGCAGGCAGGGGAGCTTGTTTGAGGGCGTGACCAAGGTTTTGAAAAGGCCCGAGGGGGCATCGGTCCAGTGACCAGAATGAATCATGAAAGACCGATCTTCAAACTCCTGGCTGACCTCAAACGCGACAAGAGCAGAACGCCGCCAGAGAGCTTATTAAAACTGGAAAAGAAATATTCTTCGACCTTGCAGAGCAACGATGGCACCAAGCTAAGAGGATCTTCGGAGAAAAAGATCATCCATGAAGTGGCGCTAGGAATTTTCGATCATGTGAAGCGGCACAACGATGTTCGGGTCATTCACTCTCTGCTGAATGCCGTCGAAAAGGAAGTTTACAAATCGGCGATCAGCGAATGGTTTCGCCGTTATGGAAGGGTCGACACGGACGGCACCGGAAAATTCTCTCTATGCAAGGACAAGAATTTTGATCGTCCTTCGGCGGTTCAAAATCCCTTCTGGACGCTCACGCCGATTTTCACAAAGCAGCGGCCGTTCAATTTCGCCCGAGAACTAGAAAAACTCGTCGACAGGGCGACCGAACGGGCAGACAAGCCATCGCCCAGCGATGTTGTTGATCCAATCCTTCTCTCGTAGATAAAGCGGCTGATTGGGACACGCAGGTGAAGGCGCGAGGATAGCTTAAAACTATAAGTGTAGTTTGGCTCAGCGAATTATAAGCACACTCGATTAGGGGCGAATAGGGCTAATGCGACCATTTACAAGATCGATCATAGAGCTTTTTGACGGTAAGAGACGCTACCTGATTCCGCTGTATCAGCGGCAATACGCCTGGAAAGTGACCCCCCAACTGGAGTTGCTTTGGGAGGATATTCAGCGGGCTGCGGCAAAGCTTGAGGCGGAAGGCGTGTTATCTGCGCCCCACTTCATGGGAGCGATCGTGATCTCGCAGGTGAAAACGTTCGGCAAGCAGGTGCAGGCGTTTGAGGTCATTGATGGCCAACAGCGCCTTACGACCTTCCAGTTGCTCCTGACCGCCCTAAGGGACGTGGCAGCCTGCCACTCACCCGAATATGCGGACGAGGTAGCCAAGTACATCTTCAACGATGGTGTAATGGAGCAGCCAGAAGTCGAGCGGTTCAAGCTTTGGCCGTCACTCACCGACCGTGCTTCTTTCATCGGAGTGGTTGACGCTGAGGACAAGTCGGATGCGGCAACCTTCCGTTTGGATGATGAGCAGGGTGTGGTTCGCCCGTCGGTAGCGGCGCATGCGTTCTTCAAGGATCGCATCGAAAAGCACGTCCGGCCGAATGGTGAATATGATGCCTTTCGCATGGAGAAGTTGTTTGAGGCGTTACGCGTCGGGTTGGCAGCAGTATCAATCGAACTTGAAGGTGGCGATGACGCTCAGACGATCTTCGAAACGCTTAACAGCCGGGGAGTCGATCTGACCGCCGGTGATCTCATGCGTAACTTCATCTTTCAGCGAGCGAAAGGGTTGGGACAGACCAAGGGTTCTCTGAATGTAGACCGCCTGTACCAGGATTTCTGGCTCCCGCTCGACGGTTGGTTCTGGAAGGAAGGGGATACACGCGGTCGTCAGACGAAGTCCCGCCTGGATTGGCTGCTTGTCGACCACCTTACAATGAAGAAAGCGGAGACCGTTTCGGTCGACGATCTCTTTGAATCCTATCGCAGATGGATTTTGGACCTCACGCCGTTCACCTCCATCAAAGCTGAGCTCGAATCGATCGCAGCAAGCGCGGCAGTTCATCGACGGCTATCGGATCAGTCGACCGATGATCCTTTGGGACGCTTCGGGCGCTTTACCAAGGCGTTCGACGTGTCAACGGCCATGCCTCTCGTGCTCTATCTAGCGGGCGAAAGCGCGCTGGACGAAGGCGAGCTGCCCGATGCTCTCCGGCTGATCGAATCCTATATCGTCAGGCGCGATATCTGCGGCCTCACGACCGCCAATTACAACAAGTTCTTTGTCGATATGATCGCAAAGCTTCGCGCGGGCGGCCAAGTGTCAGTCGCGCGTGTTCATCAATTGCTGTCCGCGAGTCAGGCGGATGCGATCCGTTTCCCGCCAGACAGCGAATGGAAGGCGCAATGGCTTGGTCGCGACCAATACAAAGGGAGTCGTCAGCCGCGCCTTCGGTATCTGTTCGAGGCGCTTGAACACCAGAAAAGGAACGATCGCAGCGAAGTCGTCGCCATCCGGAGCGATTTGACGCTCGAACACATCATGCCGCAAAAATGGCGCGAGAATTGGCCCGTTCCGGGTTTTGATCACGTTGCGGCCGGCGAGGTGGATATTGACCAGGTTGCTCGCGAGGTTGACCGCGACAAGATCATAAACAAGCTCGGCAACCTCACACTGCTGACCCAGAAGCTGAACACGTCGGCTTCGAACGGATCGTTCTCGACCAAGATGCCTGCTGTGAGAGCACACACGGCGCTCGCGCTGAACCGGGAACTCCATCAGTACCAGGCATGGGATGAGGAGACCGTCTCACACCGTGGAAGCGCGCTGTTCGATACGGCGCTTTCGATATGGTCCGGCCCGACGATTGCTGAGCAGAATAATCAGAACGCAGGCGCAGGGCACGCGTTGACGCAGCAGGCCGACGCTGCGGAATAGGCGGCGCGGAAATGGGTTCACCATGCGAACGAGCATGCTAGGGAATGGGCGGAAACCGTCGTCCTATGTGCTTGTGCCGCATGATGCCGTGAAGCCGAGCTCGACGCTGGTGTCGGCGTACGCGCAGGCCGCGGAGTTGGTGTGACTGATCATAGTTTTTTGAGGGAGAGGGATGGCCAACAGCGCCGTCCCTGTGGGGGGGTGAATTGCTGGAGAGTGTAACGGCAACAGAGTTTCTGCGCCCGGCCTCTCAGGGTCGCACCGCTCCGATCCTTTTGATGTGCGAGGATGCGGCAGGAGAGACCGTCGAGGTTTTCTGCAAGCTATCCAGCGGATGCGATGCCGGGGTGTCGAGCTTGTCTCGGGAGAGCATAGGTGCCTGCTTGGCTGCGGACCTCGGATTGCCTGTTCCCCGTCCCTATTGGGTTCGGCTGCCCCCTGAGTTCATAGAGTCTGTTTCAGACGAGACTGTTCGCCAGAAGCTTGGCGTGAGCTCACCTGTCGGATTCGGATCACTGCGTGTTCCCAACCAGTTTGCAGCATGGGCGAAAGGCAATTTGATTACTGACACAATGATGCCTGACGCAACTGGTATTCTGATCTTCGATGCGATCATCCAGAATCCGGATCGACGCGACGGGAATCCCAACTGCTTGGTGAAGGGCGACAATCTGCGGATATTCGATCACGAGCTGGCTTTCATGACTGAGCAACTCCTGTTCTGGAAGCCGCCCTGGACACTAGGTGGCCTGAGTTGGGTCGGAGTGCCAGGAGCCCATATTTTCGTTGGGGGATTGAAGGGGCGGGATGTTGATTATGATCTCATCAAGGATCGCTGGGTTAACTTGTCAGATGAGGTGATTGCGAGCTATCAGACCGCAGTTCCGGACGAGTGGGCTGGCTCGGAGGCCGCCGTTCACGCAGCGCTTAAGCTAATTCGAGATGCACGAGACAACATCGACGGGTGTTTGGATGAAGTGCGGAGGATACTGAAATGAGCGATCGCCATCCCTACAACTTCATTGTCCTGCGTTATGTCCACGACATCGTAACCGGGGAGTTCGTGAACGTTGGCGTGATCTTGCATGTCTCACGTGAGGGCATCCTGAGGTGGCGCACGCGAAAGACCATAGGCCGTATCAAAAGCGTGTTCCCGGATCTCGATCGCGAGGCCTTCGTGGCTGCTATGCGGAGTGTCGAGCGGGGTATGCGTGGCGCTTCCAAGATGCTGCCCAAGGAGGGTCTGTTCAGGCAAGATCGCGGACTGGACTCCTACGCCAAGTCAATCGTACCGAATGACGACAGTTCCCTACAATGGTCACCTGTCAGCTCCGGTGTGACCAACGATCCATCGAAGACCTTCGAGCGTCTCTATGAGCGATTTGTTGGCCGCTACGATGTGACCGTGAAGGCCAGGAAGACTGACGAGGATATCTGGCGGCCCGTCCGTACCATGCTAGCCGAGCGGAATCTGAACGTGGAACTGGAAAAGAAGGTCTTATCCAGCAAAGCGGATAGTATCGAGTTCAAGCACGCATGGAAGAACGGCAGTTGGCATGCCTATGAACCGTTGTCGTTAGACTTGGCGGATGCTGATGGGATTAAGGACAAGGTCCGTCGCTGGCGTGGGCATCTTGCTGCTGTCGCAGATGACGCGCAAGAGCCGTTGAAGCTGCATTTCATTGTGGGTGCGCCAGAGAACCGTCAGCTTATGCCTGTCTACAAAAACGCGCTTGAGATCTTACGTGGCTCTCCATTCGCACCGGAGATCGTTGAGGAAACGCAGATCGCCTCATTGGTCGATGAAATCGAGGATGAAGTTCGGTCGCACAATCAGCGGATTTGATCCGTGATGGTGCAGCCTCCGCATGGCTAATCAGCAGCCATGTCGGAACGGCTCACGATCGTGAGGGGCGAGGATTAGGCACACAACTCTGTCTCGTCGAAAATCATTTGAGTATGCCTTTAGCGGACCGCGTTTTTAGGTGGTTCGATAATAACGTTTGACCACCCTAATCGTACCAGACAATATGAGACCATTCATATCGAACCGGGGCCTCATATGTTCGTCCGCGCCTATCTCCGAGCCTCAACGAAAGAGCAGGATGCCAACCGAGCCAAAGGTGACCTCCTCACGTTTGCCAAGGAACGTGGACTGCAAATCGCCGCTACCTATGTGGAGAATGAAAGCGGGGCCTCCCTCGCACGACCGGAACTCTTCCGACTCCTCTCGGATTGCCAACCAGGAGACATCCTGCTGATCGAGCAGGTGGATCGCCTCAGCAGGCTGAACGGTGCAGATTGGAATAAGCTAAAGGACGAAATTAGAGATCGACACATCAAGGTTGTCGCCCTCGACCTACCGACATCATGGGGCATGGCATCGGGGAATGCCGATGAGTTCATGTCCCGCATGGCAGACGCAATCAACAACATGATGCTCGATGTGATCGCGGCAGTCGCTAGGAAAGACTACGAGGATCGTCGGCGTAGGCAGACGCAGGGTATCGCGAAAGCCAAGAGCGAGGGAAAATATCGTGGCCGGCCTGAGGACAAGGCCCGCAATAAAGCGATCCAAAGCATGCTCACCAGCGGGCAAAGCTGGAGCACCATCATTTCGGCAACGGGATGCTCTCGGTCAACGCTGGCGAGGTTGGCAAAGGGAGTGGCGGGGTAAGACTGCCGGATGCCCGAAATTTTCGGCCGCGACATTTTGCACCCGGTTGCAAAGTCTCCCGGTGGCAGACTCATGCGAAGGGCCGTTGCGGCTTTTGTAGCTCCAAAGACGGCAGTTTCTGGGAGCATCGCGGCTAGTGTGCATTGGCTTCATTGAGTGTTCGATCTACCGAGGTGAGCCATGAAAGTCCGACAGAGCGACACGTTGTGCCGATGGATGAAGCCGGCTTCGGGGTATTCCGGCCCAGCGTAGGTCAATTCGATGTTGGACCATGTGGCCACCACCCAATCGGCGAACCTGTGTGCCTCACCGGGCGCCCCCCGCCAGTTCGTCGCTATACACTGCGCAACCGCCCGGCGCTGGTCATCCGGCCACGGTGCCGCAATGTTCGGCCAATGCTGTTCGGCAGACCGGTGTAACGTCTCCTCGATTGCCTCCAGCGTGAGCCGGACAACCGTCTGGTCAAGGGGGGACTGATTAGGGCCGGAAAGGGGGGCGGCCGGAACCGGGGGGTTCTCTTTCGCCGGAGGCGTCTTTTCCCCGGAAGCGCCTTGAACGACCGGGCGAACGCGTTGCCGGATAGGATGAGACGTTTCGGTTTTCGGGGCCGACCCCTCGTTGCCGGCAGGCGGCGAGTAATCATTCCCTCTGAGCTTTGAATTTCCTTCTGCGGTTCCTTCTGAAACGTTCTCTCTAAATGCCCCTCGGTTTTCCGTTGGGGTAGTCCCTTGGCTTTTCGTGGGGGTAGCCCCTTGGTGTTCCGTGGGGGTCACCTTCCTGCCCCCTCGGTTTTCCGTGGGAGTTGCCCCCACACTTTTCCGTGGGAGTGCCTTTTGCGACACTGGTGGGTCGGACGGTTCCCAGTCGAGGTTGAGAGTAATGCGCATACCTTTGGCATTGCCGGGGGAGTGCTCTACCGTGATGAAACCCTCGGCCTCTAACCACTGGATATGCCCTCGGGCTTGCGTTTCCTTCGGCCCGCTCGCCTGCATTATCTGCCTGTAGGTGAGCCAGCACGTGCTCACGCCCCAGTTCACGGTTTTGTCGATGATGATCAGGATCGTGTCTCGCGTGCCCACCGGTATGTAGTGACGCCAGACGCGGATGTATTGCCGCATGATGCCCTGTTGGGAAATCGTGCGAGACAATGGCCAATTCTCCGGCCTGTAGTGGCTGTGCATCCGCCATTCCTTTTGGTCCGGCTGCTGCACTGGCTCTGTCGTGTCGATGTCTGGGGGATTGTTGGTGTTGTCCGCGTCGGTGGTGGCATCGGCGGATTGAGGGCGTGAATAGGCTAGGTGAGGGGACATTTGGTCTATTCCTTGGTCTGAGAGGGGCGGCACCGCCATCCGACCAAGGAAAAATGCGGCACCGCCCCTGTTGACAGTCCACGCGGCGCAGCGTGAACCAGCGCACCCCATATCTACCATGAGCGTGGTCAAATCGACAGTGCTTCTGAAGTGTAATCGGCAGGAAAAGTTTGCAACAAGTTGCAAAATCAAAGCAATGTGTTGACGAAGACTTCGTATGGCAGTGCGAAAGCTTCTGGGCCAGACGTGCGCTCGTGTTGCTATTCGGGCGAACTGTGCCAGACTCCCGGTCGTGGTCAAAACGGGCGTGAATTTTCATGGACATCATTTTTCCGGTCGCGGCGCTTTGGGTAGCCGGGGGCGTTCTCTTCCTTCAGGGCATCGTCACCAATCGCGACGCCAGCCCGGCAGTGGCGGCGAACTCTCGCGCCGTGGTCGACGATCTCTTGCGGCTCCGGCCGGCCGCGTTGGTCGCGGCGGCGCTCTTCTTGGTTGCCTGGCCCGCCATCTGGATCGGTGCGCATATCGTGCGCCGCTGAGTTTGCACCCGGTTTCAAAAAAGTTGCCCAAGCCATGCTGCATTCTTCGACCATAGCCGACGATCACGGGTCCATGCTGGCCCGGCTCAAAGCCGCCCACGCGTTCGTTGCGTCGCTTGTGGTCGAAGATGCGATCTATGCGCCGATCTTCACGCGGCTAGAGGCGGAAATCGCGGCCGAAGAGGCGAGGGGAGACCCCATCGCCCGGGCGCGGGCAATCGTCGCTGCTCAAAGGGCGAAGCTCTGAAGGATGTCGCGCTTGTGCGCCAACGTCGCGCCTTCGCCGTAGCGTTCCCTGCCCAGCGCATGGCCGAACAGGTCGCGCCGGATACGCTCATCTACCTTGGCGGCAATCATCCGGTCTTCAAAAGAATGCCGCAGGCTGTAGAGAACATGTTCCGGTGTCTCTAACAGGTCGTGTTCCCGAAGGTACTTGTTCACCGTGTCGCTGATCTTGTCCTTGAAACGATAGGTCGGAAAGCCTTGCGGGCAGTGCTTGAAGGCTTCGAGCGACACGCCTACCAGCGGAATGACACGCTCGCTCACCTTGTTCTTTAGCTGCCGGCCTTCCGGCTCAATGCTGATATATGGCACGTCAACATCCAGGCGGATGTGGTGCGGCATGAGCCCGGCCGCTTCGCCGGGGCGATAGCCGGTGTTGATCATGCCAAGCAGGATGCACCGGGCTTCCGTGTTCAAGCTGTCCAGCGCGCCGGGGGCAAGCAGCTTGGTCTTGATCCAGTCGACCGAGAAAGGCGGGCGGGTCCGCTCCTTGTCGGCTTTGAAGGTGAGGCCGTCCAGCGGCAGGACCAGCCCTAGCCGCTTCATCTTGACCACGGTGCGAAGGATATTGCCGATGTGCTGGAAATCCTTGTTAGCAGTGTCGGGCTTGGCATCGCCGGCCGCTATCCGCTCCATCCATGTTTCGCGGAAGTCGAGCATGTCGTCTCCGGTGATCTCTGAAAGCTCCTTGTCGCCGATCTCTTCAATCAAGTTGGCGATGGCACGTTTGCGGGGGTGCTCCCAGCGGCGAAGCTGATCCTCGCTCTTGCCTATCGTGTCCTGCTTGGCAAAGCCCCAATACAACTCCAGTGCCTTGCTGATTTTGATCCCCGGTTCGGGAGCGCCGCCCAGCACGGCGCGCGCCTCGATCTTGGCAGCATCGCCATTGAGCTTCAGGGCGGACTCGACACGTTCGAGCAGCTTTTCGCGGGGGAGTTGGGCGATGCGATCAGCGGGCAGGTAGTTGTAGCCGCGCACGGCGGCCAGTTCCTTCGCCGCTGCAAACCGTCGCTCGGCATCGTCGGTTGCGCCGGCAAGGGTAGCTTCCCAGCCCTCGACCATATGCGCCCATGCGGTTGGAGCCTTCTGTCGCGCAACCGTTTCGGAGTCCGTGTGAAGGCTGATCCAGATTTGAGTGCGCGGCTCGATTGCAGCATAGCGCTTAGGCACTCGGCGGACGATGTGGAAGGTCTTATTGCGGCGCTTGACGTTCATACCGCTACCATGCGCGCTGCGCCTGTGTATGGCAATATGTGCAGCAGGATGTTTAGCAAAATTCCGCGTGCCGATTGATCACCTGACGCTGTCGGCGCGGATTATTCAATTAAACCAAAGCGTTGGAAAGTCTGGCAATGCGCTGAAAGCACAGAAATTGGCTCCCCGGGCCGGATTCGAACCAGCGACCAACCGGTTAACAGCCGGTTGCTCTACCACTGAGCTACCGGGGAACGGAGGCTCTTATGTGAGTGGCGCAGCCTATAGCTGCCCTTTTCGGCTTTGCAAAGAAGCTTTTCACATTTTTCCGAGGCTTTTTCGCATAGGCCTTTCTCGCAATCGTCGAAGGATGCCCTCATATTAGCCGTCTTGGCAGGGATATGGAACCGAAAGCGCGGCGGCGGCTTTGGTTTGAGCATGCTTGCGAACGATCGAAACGGGTCAATCTTTCGAGACGATGACAGCACAAGACAACCAGATGCCGGCGCGCAAAATCTCTGTTTTCGGGCGCGAGTTCAAAATGCCGCGCTCGCGCGGGCTCAGAATCACGATCGGCATCCTGCTGACCATCGGTGGCATCCTCGGTTTCCTGCCGATCCTCGGCTTCTGGATGGTTCCGCTCGGATTGCTGGTGCTGTCCTATGA
>NZ_RZPL01000147.1:0-9773 GCF_004022805.1 Mesorhizobium sp. M7A.F.Ca.CA.002.04.1.1
GTCCCCAACCGCGAAATGCTGCGCGAGATGCGGCTGCTCCTGCTGGAGGAAGGCCATTGTTTTCGCGACCAGGCGCTGTCGTTCTGCAACATGCATTCGGCGCGGCCAAGGGAGTTGCTGGACGGCAGCTCGCTGTCGACCCTGGTGCAGATGGTCGGCGCCGGTGTCGGCGTCACCTTGATTCCCGAAATGGCCGTGCCGGTGGAGACGCGCTCGGCGGCGGTGTCTGTCGCCCACTTTGCCAACCCCCAACCGTCGCGGACGATCGGCATGATCTGGCGCAAGACAAGCCCGATCGCCAAACAGCTGATGCTTATATCCGAAGTGGTTCGCCAGGCGGCCGAAACGTTGCGCGCGCAGCACAATCCGGCATCGGTTGAGCTGAACTTGGTAGCAGCCGCCCAATGAAGGCTTGGCTGACCCGATCGTCAGCCTGCCGCGTGGAACCGGATCTCGCCCTTGTTCAGGAAGCAGGTCTTGTTGAACAGCGACAGATCCAGAGGGTTCGGCAACCGCACATCGCCGATATCGGGAACCGGCTTCTGCGCCGGGTCGTAGGACCGGTCGATCTGCGAGATGAAGACGAGGATCAATCCCCTGTCGCCGGCAAACGCTTTCAGCGTGCGAACCTGCGCCATCAGCTCCGGATTTTGCCGCTTTTGGTCGAGCAGTTGCAGGTAGTCGATCACCACCAGCGTGCCGCGCGGCGCCGAGCCCAATGCCTTGACGATGTAGTCGGCGCTGATGGCGTCGGAATTGTCGAACACGAACCGGTCGTTGAACTGCACCGGGTCTGCCCCGATGGCTCGAAATCGGTCGAGCACATCCCGCTGCGTATACTCCAGCGTGAAGAACACGCCCCGACTGCCGGACTTCATGGCTTCGATTGCCAGTTCGAGACTCATCAGCGTCTTGCCGTGGCCGGGTCGTGCACCCACCAGGACCAGATCGCCGGGCGCAAGTTGCGCAAACAGTGTGCCGGCAGGCGCCGCCCCGGCTGCCTTGGCCGCAAGCAGGCTCCAACTGGCGAAGCCTTCCCGTACTGCAACACGGTCAAGCGCTTCGTGGAGCGGAATTTTGGCCTCGCGGGACAACAGCCTGGCTTGACGCTTCAGATGATAGATGGGCGCGGACAGCTTCATGACAAACCTCCTGGTGCGAGCCGTTTTCGCAACCCCTCCTTATGCCAAGCGCTCGAACAGTTGGTTCGGTGATGAGAGAGCCCTGCATGGATGATGCTTTCCCGGCGGAGGGAGGAGGCGTGAGCCACGCCAGAATCAGATGATAGCTCAATCCCTGCGTATCGAAAATCGCGGAACTCGAGAGATCAGGTTCCGAACCCGCGGCTTTTCGCGATAGGAATTTTTTCTTGACTCCCTGCACTCAGCTATGGTACATATTTGTCCATGGTGCTGATTTGCGCCGATGGCCCGCCGCACAGGCGGGTTTTTCGTTTGATGCTCCGTCAGCCAACGCGCCGACGAGCTCGAAGGAACCCGCCAACCCGAGTTCGTTGCCCTGCTTCAAGGATACGAAGACGTCCGCCGCAAGCCTGGAGCCAGCATGTCGGCGTAGGGCCGTTGCATGCGTCGACCTGCTTTGCGGATCTTCATGCGGGCGCGCTAAACAAGATGTGTTTCGCCTGATAATGCGAGGCCATCTATGATCGATTCTCGCGGCAATACCGCAAGAAATCGCCATTCGCTTCGACAGGAGAATTGATCCGGTGCGGTTGAGATCTGTTTGTCTGGGCGTCGTCGCCAGCTTTTTCGTCGCCGTCATCGCCGTGACGGTGTCGGCTCGATCCTTTGCCGCATCATCTGACGTTCCGGCCTGGTTGCAGGCTCATGTCGGCAACAGCGAGGGCCAGATCTCACAAATTGTCCTCGAACGAGCCCGCGCGCTTTATCGGAAGAAGGTCGCCCAAGGGGCCGTCAAGAACCCCTGCTACTTCGCCATGGATGCGACACGCCCCAGCGATCTGGGCAATGGCGTGCTCGGCCGCCGCTACTACGTCATCTGCGAGGCCAGCGAGTCCTTCCGCGCGATTTCGTCGGGTCATGGCAGCGGGCGGAATCTGAAGGGCGTCGTCGATTTTTCGAATGGCAAGCGGTGCGCTAGGAACTTCGGCAATGCGATGGATTCATCGTTGACGGCCGGCGGCGCCTATATGACCCGCGAGGCGAAAACCTCGTTCAAGGGTTATTACCGCACTGGTGCGAAACGGGACGTGGCTTTCCAGCGCACCTTCATCCAGTTCGACGGCGAAGGCGAAGCCGCGAACGCCAGGCAGCGGGTGATCGGCGGCCACGCGGCCCAGGTGCTGCACGGCCTGTGCCTGCGCAAAAATCCGAACAGCTCGCATGCCGACCATGACGGCTTCGTACCGTTCGGCAAGCTGGTGGATTATGCCGGCGGCCGCAGCAATGGCTGCACCAGTTGGTCGCCGGCGGATGCGCAGCAGATTATCCCGATGGTCAAGGACAATCCGACGACGCTCTACATCTACCCGGAATCGCGCGACATCGCCGCGGTCGCAGCCAACCATTCACAGCCGGGCGCCTATTGGAACGCGTCCTGCCTGAAGGAAATCGGCACACCGAAATTCTGGCCGCGAAAGACCCTCGAGCCGATCATCGCCCAATACAGGAAGGATCATCCGGCACCGCCGCCGCAGCCAGTGCCGATTTGCACGCAGCCGTGACGTCCGCTTCGGCATGCGAACCATGCGCATTGATCAGCAACCCGTCGTGAACCGGTATCGATCCCGATCTCCGAGGTTTGCCAGCGTCTGACTCCCCGCGCGTCGTCGATGTCGGCAAGCCAAAGGCTGGGATAGGTTCATTTGTAACCTCGGCGCGTTGGTCCCCAGAGACAACGCGCGCCCATGGCGCGGGCGGCCGCCGCCGAGAAGGCCGCCGAAACGAAAGGCGCATCCGGTCGTTCCGCCGCCGCGCGCAAGGCAGTGCGGACCAAGGGTACCCGCGGCAGGAAGGAAGCGGCACAGAAGGCTGCCAGAACGCGAACACATCACGCTTACATTGAACGTCTTCTTCGAGGACTGGCGCTCCGGGTGACGACTATGATCGAGAGGCGATCACATGGGTAATCGCCTGCGCCTCGCATCTTCCCGCCGCGTTGTATGTCGCGAACGGATCGGGAGTGGCTGAATGCTCCTGGCGAGGAGAGTTCCCGGTGCCGTGCCAGGCCGATTGGTTGGAACCAACGGCCTGCTCTCCAGTTAGAAAGCCAGCAAGTCTGGTTGTAGCCTTGCCGCCATGTGACCGACGGTTTCAAGGCCGCCGATTGAGCTTCGGAAGCGTGGAGAGCACGCTTGATGGAGAAAATCATGAACCAATGGTCAAATGCCAAGCTCTGTGACGTAGCAAATCTGGTCCTCGGAGCAATTCTCTTCTTCTCTCCATGGATATTCGCCTTCGCGGCAGGGACACAGTCCCAGAATGCCATGGGCAGCGGCATCGTGATTGTCGTGCTTTCGGTTGCCGCCCTCTTCGCCTTTGCTGTCTGGGAGGAATGGCTGAACCTCGTTGTGGGTCTTTGGGTAGTCGTGTCTCCCTGGGTGCTTGGATTCCAGGCAACCACAGCCATGGGCGTGCATGTTGTAATCGGCGTTCTGGTCGCGGTTCTGGCTGCGATCGAGCTGTGGATGATGAACCAGAACCCGCCGACGCAGTCTACGGCCTAGCAGGACTGGGCGTCCTTGCGGCGGCCTGATCGTGACGGATTGGCCGCCGACAAATTGGCATCCCGCTGGGTCGCCGATGATGGTGGAAAATCATCTGACGGTGGCCCGCCGGGAGGCCAGCGTGCCTGCCGCCGCAACCTCGGCTGCACAGCCGCTGACGACAGCCCTGCAGACAGCGTCGCCGAAAGCCAGACAACAGGAGGTATGCCGACATGAAAGCAATCCGCATCCACGCTTTTGGCGGACCTGAGGTTCTTTCGATCGATCAGGTCCCCTCGCCTCAGCCCCTTGACGACGAGGTTGTGCTCAGGGTCCGCGCCGCAAGCGTCAATCCGATCGACTACAAGACCCGCGAAGGGTCGGTGAGCGAGACCCTGCCGGTCACGCTCGGGCGCGACGTATCCGGCACGGTGGAAATATGCGGTACGCGGGCGCATACGTTGAAGAAGGGCGACCCGTTGTTTGCGATGCTTGGTCATGACCGGGGCGGCAATGCCGAATATGTCGTGGTCAAGGCGACGGAGGCGGCTGCCAAACCGGATCGTCTAAGCCATGTCGAAGCCGCGGCGGTGCCGCTTGCCGGCATCACCGCATGGCAAGGCCTTTTCGATCATGGCGGCCTCAAATCCGGACAACGGGTTCTCATCCATGGCGGCGCCGGCGGCGTCGGTCATCTGGCGATCCAGCTGGCCAAGGCCGCGGGCGCGTTCGTCGCGACAACCGTTTCCGCCGAGGACGTCGTTTTCGTGCGTGAGCTTGGCGCCGATCAGACGGTCGACTACAAGAATCAGCGTTTCGAAGAGGTCGTCGATGCGGTCGACCTGGTGTTCGATCTTGTCGCGGGCGACACGCAGGAGCGCTCCTGGGAGGTGCTCAAGCCTGGCGGGACGCTCGTTTCCACGCTTTCCCAACCGTCGCAGGAAAAGGCAAACTTGCGTCGGGCGCGTGGCGTCTCCTACCTGGCCGAGCCGAATGCGGCGCATCTTGCCGAGATCGGCCGCCTCATCGAGGCCGGCAAGGTCACCCCCTTCGTGCAAGCCACCTACCCGCTTGGAGAGGTCGCCAAAGCGGAAGAACGGCTGGAAAATGAGCATGTGCGTGGCAAGATCGTGCTTGAGGTTTCCGCCTAGCGCGAGTTGATGCTCCTGCCCCTCTCGAACGGGTTATCCGATCCGCGCCTCGCCGTCGCTGTCCGGCACGTTTGGAAACAGCACCTTCAGCTTGTGTTCCGCGCTTGCCCAACTGCGCCTGTGATGTTGCCACAGGCACCAGTTGCTCACCGCAAAAGCTAGAATGCCGACAGTCACGGCGAGACTGACCATCGAGCCAACGACAACCTTGAGCATCACGCCGGCAAAGACACCGGCGATGGCACCGTTGACGACATTCACCATCCCTGCGGTTCCGGCGAACGCTTGCCAGGGCCTTGGCTTGAGGCCGACATCGGCCAGCAGAGCCGTTTGGGGGTGGAGTGAACCAGATAGCGCGCCATCGAAGGGGTGAGCTCGGTGTAGCAGTGCCTGATGCGTGCCATGCCGCGGGCGTGGACCATGTCTTCGATGGCCACCTGCACAGCCCTGACGAATGTCACCAGCCCAATGAAGTAGAGGCACGGCAACAGGATCAGGCTGAACAGCATGAAAGGAAGCCCCATCCTCGTCACCTGGGCCACGAAAGCAAGGGCGATCGTGGCGCTGGATACCGAAGTCAGGAACAAATTTGCGCGCTGATTCGCCTCCTGAATAGTCGCCGCCCTGGCGGTCCCCAGCACCAAATGCTCCGTCGTCATCATCTGCAGGAGTTGCTGTCGGTTCTCGCCTTCAGTGGTTTTTGTCTTCCTTGCAGGCATCGCAAAAAACCCGTTGCAGGACGCGCAACCAGCTCCTCAAAGCCGCCCACCCAGGAACGAACTGCTTCGGAAGGGGTTCCGGCGCAACCAAGACCGCTACCGTGGATCCCGGGGCAGAGCCGGATCACAGGCCGAGCCAATTTTGTCGACAGATAGCGAAACGATTGTCCCTGAGCATCGTTTCGAAACCAGACATGAATTTGATGAGGAGGCGATGATGAGCGCTACCGGTTTGGATGTCTTTGACAGGACGCTGCAGACAACCAACATCTGGCTCGACGAGATCATGGACGATCATGGTCCGGATCGGCGAATTGCATGGCACATATTGGGCGCGGTCCTGCGGACCGTAAGGGACAGGCTGCAGATCGGGCTTGCGGCCAAACTTGGGGCGGAACTGCCGCTCCTGGTGCGCGGCGCCTATTACGACCACTACCGGCCCGCAGCCGAGCCGGACAAAACGCGCTCCCTGGAAAACTTCTCGCAGCACATCGGCGAGGAATTGAAATCGATCCGCCCCGTCGATCCCGAGGATGCAGCACGCTCGGTGTTCCGAGTTCTTGCACGGCATATTGATCTTGGCCAATCGGCTAAGGTGCGCGATGCGCTGCCGAAGGAAATCCAGGCGCTCTGGCCCGAAAGCCTCGGTGTCAAATAGAGATGGCACGAATCTGGCGGCTCCCCGGACAGCCAGGCCGAGGCTGGCGCCCCTGTCGGGCGTCAGTCCCGCAAACGGTTGGCGGCATGATCCTGATGCTGCTCGGTCGCGACCTGCCTGGAGTCCAAACCGCGTTCTTTGGAATGCTGTGCCTTGTCGCGATTGGACAGAACCTTGTTTTCTTCGAGCTTGTCTTTTGGCGTCACGGTCATGGCGCCTGTGCCGGAACCCTTTCCTTGTGAACCTGCTCCGATGTGCTTCTTGCTGCCGTGTGCCATGGGCTGCCTCCAATCTATGACGAATGTTCCAGGAGCGTTGCTGGTCCGTGACGCGCTTTAGTCGTCGGCACGGTTCTTGTGATGGGCGCTTTCCTGATTCTTGCCGCGAAGCATGTTGCGGTCGTCTGGATCGACGAGGTCCGGTGTATCGGTCCTCATGTCCGCTCCCTTGCGCAGTGCTTCGCGTTCCGCCGCTGATCGTTTCAGATCCGCCTCGGCATCAAAATCCTTGCCGGCGTTCTTTGTGTTTTCCCGCTCTTCAATGATGCGAATTTGTTGATCGTGGGTTTTGCGTCCAGTCATCGCTTTCCTCCGGCGTGTTCGTGTCGGCGCCCGAAAGTGGTGCGTCGCCGGCCGTCTCTAAGGTCGGTTACGGCGTTTGCCTGTCCGAGCCTGCCTTCGTGCTGATAATGGCAAGGTGACGGGATCGTTCCGAAAGGCGTTGAAAAGCTTCTCGCCAGATGGCTCCGCTCGGCCCGGCGCTCACATTGACGCAGGCTCCGGCTGGCGCCCGCCCTTGTGAACCGCAGCGTCCTTTGAACGCTCGGCAACCGCCGGGCTGGTGCCGGATGCCTTTGCCGTCGCGGCACTCGGCTCCGCGCAGAAATCGATGACAGCCTGGATGAACTCCGCCGGATATTCGATGTTCGACAGATGGACCGCAGGCAGCACAACCAGCTTCGCGCCGGGTACCGTCGCGGCGATCAGCTCGCTGTGGCTGGCTGCCGTCACCGTGTCGTGCCGACCAGCGATCACCAGCGTCGGCCGGGGTATCAGTGCCACGGTGCGGCGAAGGTCCGCGTCGCGAACCGCCGCGAACAGACCCGCCAGGCCCTGCCGGTCGATAGCCAGCAGCATGGCGCGAAAGTCTTCGACCACAGGCTCGTTGGCGGCAACCAGCGACGCGGGGAACCAGTTGCTCAGGAACGTCTCGGCGGTTTCCGACATGTCCCGCGCCTGGCGCACCGCAGCGATCCGCTCGTCGAAATAGCTTGCCGGCGCCAGATGCGACGAGGTGTTGCTCAGGATCAGCCGGTCGATCCGCTCGGGCGCGTGGATGCCGAGCCACTGCGCGACGAACCCGCCGAGCGACAGGCCAAGGAAATGTACGCGTTGCAGGTCGAGCGCATCGAGCAACTCGATGACGTCGCGGCCAAGCCGGTCCAGCGAATAGGCGCCGACCGGAACGCTCGATCCGCCATGGCCGCGAAAATCGTAGCGCAGGACACGAAAATGCTTCGACAATTCGCCGACCTGCCCATCCCACATGTGCAGCGTGGTGCCGATGGAATTCGACAGCACCAGCACCGGCTTGCTTGCCTCGCCGTCGAAGCGGTAGGCGATGCGCGTGCCATCGCCCGTTGTGACGAAATTCAGCTCATTCATGATGAAGATTCCTTCTGGAACGTTGAACGAGACAGAGCCTAGCTGTGGAGCGATTTTGTTGATATTACAAAGATAAGACAATCTCTGTAACAAAAACTGACATGGCCGAATTCACCCTGCACGATCTGCAATGCTTCGATGCGGTGGTCCGCACCGGCGGTTTTCAGCCTGCGGCGGCCATGCTGTATCGCTCGCACCCCGCGGTGTTCGCCGCCGTCGCCAAGCTGGAGCGACAGCTCGGCCTCGTCCTTTTGGATCGCAGCGGCTATCGCGTGCGTCCGACCGAGGCCGGGCTGTCGTTCCACCGCCGAGCGCTATCGCTGCTGCGCGAGATGGACGGTTTGCGCGTCCATGCCGCCCAGTTGGCGATGGGTGAGGAAAGCGAGATCCATGTGGTGATCGGCGACCTGTGCCCGCGCCCGCAGGTGCTGGGCATGCTCGGGCGATTCTTCGCACAGTTGCCCGGCACGCGCCTGCATCTGCATTTCGAAGCGGTGGGCGGCCCATGGGAGCGTCTCTTCGACGACGAAGCCGACCTGATCCTGCACTGGGTCGACAAGGGCGATGCGCGGGTGGAATGGGTCGATTTGTGCAAGGTGTCCTTCATTCCCGTGGTGGCGCCGGGCTTTCTGCCTCAGCGTATCGAGCAGCCGATCACCCCGGACCAGATGCAGGCACTCACCCAATGCGTCATGCGCGACAGCGCCCGCCATTCGCCACAACAAAACTATTCGCTGATCGAAGGCGCGCCGCAATGCCTCGTCGCCGACCAGGGCATGAAGAAGGAGATCATCCTGCAGGGCCTTGGCTGGGGCCACCTGCCCCGCTTCCTGATCGAGGAAGAACTGCAGGACGGACGCCTGCACTCCATTGCCGGCCGTCATCTGCCGGGCCGCACCGACGAACTGGTGGTGGCGCGCCGCCGCGACCGGCCGCATGGGCCGATCGCGAACCGGCTGTGGGATCATATCCAGCAGGAAGCGCCGGCATTGCGCCGTGTGCTCGAAGCGCCGAAATCCGCCGAGGAAGTCAGCGGCCAACCAGCCAGCGAAAAGCGCGACGGATGAACGTTTGAGCGTCCTCCGTCACTGGTTCGCCGTGCGCCATCAGCACTCTTTCGGCCGGCCATGCCAGTATGCGTTGAAGAGCGGCACGCGCGGCGCGCCGGTCGGTAAAGCCGGCGCGGAATTTTCGCGGCACTGAGGGCTCTGCGGCCACCATCAGATCCAGCCGGGCTACGAGCGCCCGCCAGCCCTTGAACCATCCGGCGTGGAAATGCTGGATCAGATCGGTGAACAACACTGTCCTGCTTGCGCGGTGGAAGAAGACAATCTCGGTGGTGATCCTGTTGCCGCGCACGACGACCTGGTCGAGATCGTCCGCCCAGTCGGCGGCAGGCGTATCGCCGAGCTCGCCGCAGAAGAGGATATCTCGGCGCTTTTCCCGCAGGCCGGGTGGCGCATAGACCTTGGCATCGGGATAGCCGCGCTGCCAGTCAGCGAGAAACACGTGGTGAAGCGAATTGGGCGGGATCAGGAAGCGCACCACGCCCAGAGCGTCCACATCGGCGCGCAGCTCGTTCGTGAGCTCTACCGGTGACCAGATGAACAAACCGCCCCCGGACAATCCGATAACGGCCATACGCGTGGGATAGTGAAAGCCGGCGGCCGCCGTGACGATCGGACCATCCGCAATCCAGATCCCAAGGCCGAATTCCTTGAGACTACCAGCCATTTGCACATTGCTTCCCATAGAGCCGCTTGAATTCCGATGCGCCACAGTCGACCCTTCGCGGGATTGGCGGCTGCCGCAATGCGGCGGTCACGCAGCAAAAGTTTACATATGTGTAAATTTACACTAGGGTATAAAAATGACAACCCCAAAGCGGACCGAACG